>JBAXYW010000208.1:0-7610 GCA_041670605.1 Lentisphaeria bacterium | reverse complement strand
TTACAATTTACAATTTACAATTTACAATTTACAATTTACAATTTACAATTTACAATTTACAATTTACAATTTACAATTTACAATTTACAATTTACAATTTACAATTTACAATTTACAATTTACCTATCCCCCGTTTCCGGGAAAGGTTTTTCAAAACACCATTATATTATAATTTTAGCAAGGATTTATTCCGAAATTTGAGTTGACGATGATTATAGATGGCAATTTAAGCGAAAAGCAACAGCAGCGATCCTGCCTTTTTTACAACCGTTTCAATCTGCTGAATGGTTTGTCCTACATGTGTCTGGGCGAGACGGTGATTATTTTGTTGGCGGTCAAGCTGGGCAGTCCAGACTACGTGATTTCTACCCTGGGTTCAATGATGTATTTCGGGTTTATACTGTTGCCTCTGGGGCGCATTATTGCGGCGCGGGTGGGAGCAGCGCAATCTCAATCTTTCTTCTGGATTGCCCGTAATCTGGCTGCCATGCTGGTGGCCTTGGCGGTGCCGGTTGCTATGTGGTGGTCGCTCCCCTGGGCAATTCTACTGCTGCTTTTTGGTGCCTTTCTGTTTTATGGTTTCCGAGCAGCGGGTGCCGTTATGACTTATGCTCTGATCGGTAATATTACCAGTAACCACACCCGGGGCAGCTTCTTGGCCAGCAACACGGCGTATTTTTATCTGGCCAGTTTTGTCGCCCTACTGGGTATCAGCCTAGTGCTGTCCTTTTCCGAAAATGCCTGGGTACTGATGTTGGTGATTTTTACCGGTTCCATTTTTGGCTTCTTTTCTACCCACTTCATCCGCCAAATTGATGAATCCGCAATTTTGCGCCAATCCGCACGAAAGCCTTTCCTGTCGGAATTTTACGCCTTGATCCGAACGAGCAGTTTGCGCCAGCAGATACTGTCTGGCTTTATCATTAATTTTTCCTTTATCATGATTATGTCCGTTTCGATGTTGACCTTGAAGCGAGGTTATGGGGTTAGTGACCGGCAGGCATTGATCGCTTCTTTGCTGCAGTTTTCTGGTTCGATTCTGTTTTCCAATTCGGTCGCAAAGCTGGCCCGCTGGATTGGCCCGCGGCGGGTGATGTTGGCTGCCTATATTGCTTTTTGCGGAATTTGCTGCCTGTGGATTGTCTGCCCGGCAAAATTATCCTGGATTTATGTTGGGATGATCTTTTTTCTGATCGGGGCAGCCTATGTCGCTCAGATTAATTCAATCCTGCATTATTTTTTACAGACGATTCCGGAAGCGCGTCGTATTGTCGCCTCGATGATTATTTCGGTCAGTACTGGAGTCGGTTCGGGCATAGCCGGCATGCTGATGTCGGGTGTGCTGCTGATTGCAGCAGGACACTGGCAGGGAGAGGCCGCAGATCTGGAAAGATACCGCTGGTACTTTGTCGTCACAACGATCCTGCTGCTGCCAGGCATCCTGGGCATCCGGAAACTGGCTCCACTCCCGGATGAAAAACGCAGCAAAACACCCCCATTGCCACTGCCAAATCGCTAAAAAATCTTTTCCATAAGGCGGTAGTGAAGGTTTTCAGTGAGACAACATTTCATTTTACACTCCGGAAAGTACTCCTGCTAAAGCATTCTTTCGGATTTTCTGGGTTCCAGCAGGCAGGATAGCAGGATGCTGAGATGTGATAGAACATAGGTCGGGATAATCAAAGGATTGGCTCTCGTCCAATGCAGAAACTCCTGTAAAGCGATTAGAGTATCTGAAAAAACTAGCAGTGCAATTCCAACGATATAAAAACTTTTTGTTGCACACGCGCTTTTCATTCCAACTGCAGTCGCAAGAGTAGCGATAGAGAGCAGTGTGTAGATTGCAACAGCTAGAGAAATGACTTTGCTATGCATTGCCGGAAGTAGCGCAAAGGCGTAGAAGGTGGTATATGCCGATCCAAGGATGACGACCGTTTCCCAATTCCAGTTTTTTCCCTGTTTCCAAGCATGAAAAAACAACATAAAATGTGCTATGGAAAACCCGGCGATACCGGCAGCGAAGCGTGCCTCCTGGTGATTACGGTTGGCGAGGAAAGCATCACCGATGCAGGAAGCAAGGAAAGCAGCGATTACCAAGAAGTGTTTCCGCTTGCTTTTTGGGATGGAGTAAGCGGTAAGGAAGATCGCACAGCAAAGAGTGATCCAGTTATGAGCCGTCATTGCTTTCTTCTTGTCATACAGTAAAGTTGGAGACTGTTCCAGAACATATACAACCAAAAATAGAGGATGATTATTTTCTGCTGGATTGGCCCGGTGGGAACCGATGGCAACATACCATGTGTTCGCAGATATTGTAATGCCAGCCAGATCAGCATGGCAAACATGCCGAACAGGATTAAAAGTATATTTTCCGAATGGGTTGTGCCGGAGCCTCTGACGGCAGCAGCATTGGCGAAGATCCCCAAGGCGAAACCTCCGGAAGCGATCCAGGTGCACCCGTTGTGCAGATTCGGAAACAGATTATAGGGAAGCAGACCGATCCCGGCTAAGGCTAAACCACCTGTAATACCGGCTATCCAAAGAAGAATGTGCACTATTTTCGATGTCGCACACTTCGCTCGGAAAACGAAATAAGCGCTGCTCAGGATACCACCGAACAGTAATGCTCCATTGAACATCATGCTGGCAAAGAAATTTGAAGTGCCATCTGAAAGTTTTGTCAAGCCCAGAGCACTCAGAAACATTTTTTCCCAAAGATAGGGAATGGAATAGGTCAACATCGCTGTCCCAATCATCATGGGGATGAGGAGTACACCAGACAGCATCGCAAAGGCAAAAACTTTGTTGTTTTTCATAATATTTGATCGAAGAAAAATTTGTTATAACTGAAGGCCTACGACTATGCCAGATCTTCCGGCAAGAACATGTTTTGGACGGGTGGGCGGAGTTTGTTTTTATATCCACAGACTACGCAGATTATTAGTTCCCCCACCTTCCTGTGGCTTTTGTGAAATACTTGCAGAAAGTGTTTCACAAAAAAACAATCAAGCCGATACTAATATAGTCCCCATCCCAAAAGGTCTTCCGGGAGATTTTATCCACAGATTTCTTAGATTACCACAGATTTTTTGTTTTTGCCAGTGGATTTTTCCGCAATTATGGAAATTAGAGTGCTAAAGATTGTTTTTTAATGTCATCCAGTATCTGGTTTTGTACAGTGAGCGAAACTTCAACAGATGGATGATATTTCATGTCGCATCGGCCAAAAACACAGTTCTTGAGAAAAATTCAACGATTATTCTTGAAGTCTTACAAAACAATCATTAAAATCGGCGTAATCTGCGGACAAAACAATTTTGATACCTGTTGGGACAGGCTCTAATATAAATCCATAAAACAGGGTGTGTTGGGCAGGTAGAAATTCTATGGGGTGTTCTTTTTGCTTGTCTGGAGGGATAAGTTTGTCAGAAAGTATCAGAAAATCGAAAGGTTTTGCTTTCTCTTTTGTGCCACGTGCAAAATCCATATCTTTCCCTATATTAAGTCATCGTTGGTTTTGCTAACGTTGTTTACAACATGTGGAACGCTTATAACGGTACAAGCAAGTGAAGCGGGGGGACATGACAGAAGCAAATTACGATTTCCGTAGCCGGCATTGGGAAGTGCATCGTCCCGGACGGCGGGATGATCACCGGCAGGTTACTGTTTTTGAAGTCTTGCTGGACGAACGTTGGGTTCTTGGCTGCCCGAAAGAGGCCGACGCATTGACCCGGCGAGCCGTCATGGATTTTCAGGATTATTTGCAAACCAGTATGGGTTTATCCTTGCGTGTTGTGCATGTAAAAGCGGACAATGTCCTCTGGGTGGACATCAACCCGGAACTGCCAAGAGGGTTTCAGGTCGATGTTGCCGCAAAACAAATTCTGCTGGCCGCCAGTGACTCCCGAATGGTGTTTCGCGCCACGATTCATCTGGAAGACTGCATGAATTTGGAACAGGCGCCTCTGCTGCCGCTGGGATTGATGGAACGCAAACCACTGTACGAATACCGTAACGTCCATTCCGGTTGCGGAATAGACGAATATCCGGATGCGGAGTTGAATGCAATAGTGCATGCCGGTTATGACATGATTGTCCTCTTTGTCAAAGATTTTGACCGTACAACAGCGGGATATTGTAACTTTAACGATATCATTCGGCGAGCCAAAAACTTTGGGCTCGAAGTCCTGTTTTACAATTACATGAAAAGCTTCAAGCATCCGGACGATCCGGATGCGGAAGAGTTCTTTGATGCCATCTATGGCGAATTGTTTCGGCGCTATCCGGATGCGGACGGCATCTCCCTGTGCGGTGAATCGCTGGAATTTCCCAGCAAAGACCCCACCACTACCGGCAAGACCTTCCGAGATAGTTTTCAGGACGGTATTCCGGATACGCGTCCAAGCCCGGGCTGGTATCCCTGTTCGGATTATCCGGCCTATTTAGCCTGCATCGAACAGGCAGTGCACCGGGTTAAACCAAGCGCTAAAGTGATCTTCAGCACCTATAACTGGGGCTATACGGAGCTGGAATCAAGACAAAAATTCCTCAAAAACCTGCCCAAAGGAATCACCTTGAGCGTCTGTTACGAAATTTTTTCACAGAAGACATTGGAGGGACTGCGCACTCCGGTGATGGATTACACCATTTCCGTGACCGAACCGGGCTATTATTTTCAAAGTGAGTGTGAAACCGCGCATCAGCTGGGAATTCCCTTGCAGGGCAATGTCAATACAGCGGGGGTTGCCTGGGATTTCGGCTGTGTTCCCTACGTACCGACGCCGCGCCGCTGGCTGCAACGCGACCTGAAACTGCGCGAAGCGTGTTTGCGTTGGGGCGTGACTTCGCATTATGCGACGCACCATTACGGCTGGTGGGAATGCGTCGTTGCAGAGCTGGGGCGCTGGTCCGCCTGGCAGGACTTTGAACCGGATTATGATGCGCTGCTGAAAAAAATAGCGGCCAGAGACTATGGTGCGAAAGCCGTTCGTCCAATACTGTCTGCTTGGGAATATTGGAGTCAGGCGATGGATTTTTATACGGCTTCGAATGAGGATCAATACGGCCCCTGGCGGGTTGGTGCGGCATATCCATTTATTTTTCAGCCGAATCTAACCCGCACAATGAGCGGACGGGAAATTCAATTTCCGACTGCGCCGCAGGCGCATTTCGGTTGGACCATTATCAAGACTCTGTATCAACCCTTTGAAAATGTCCAGCAGTCACCAGGTTTTCTGCGCTATCCGGCCGAACTGCGCTCCCTCAAAAAAATGCTGAGCCTCTGGGAAAAGGGATTGTCGGCATTGCAGCGCATCCCAGCTGAACAGAGAAATGCTGAGTTCGAACGTTTGCAGGCCCTCGGGCATTTTATCCGGAATTCCATCTGCACCACAATCCATATCAAACAATGGTGGCTGTTGAATATGAACCTGCAGACCTGCAAAAACGTTGAAAAAGCCCGGCAGAAACTCGAGCAAATTGATGAGCTACTGATGCTGGAAATGGCCAATGTCCGCGATACCATCCCGGTGGTGGAAAGCGATTCCCGTCTGGGCTGGGAACCCAGCATGGAATATGTCTGCGATGCCTGGCATCTGAACTGGAAAATCCGACAGCTGGAAAGCACCCGGAGCGAAATCAATACGTATCGGAAAATGCTGCAATAAAATCATATCCACTCCCATGGCGATTGTGAATGACAATCAAAATCGGTGCCATTTTTGACAAGCTCTGGTTCCGTTTTCGAAGAAAAAGAAGAAGCGGAATTTTCTCTACGAAATCAAGATTAGGACTTGGAGTGAACTGGCGCCCACAAGCTAAACGATCGGTTGACAGCAATTCGGAAGCTGGCAGAACATCATGCGCCGGAGGCGCATAACTATGCTTAACCCAAGGCTTTTAGCCTGGGGAAAGGTAAGTTTTCATAAGCGGGTGCCTCGGAGATACACTACAGAAAGCGGACTGAAGCCCGCTGGGGCTACGCAGCCTAAAAGGCTGAGCTACAAACGTACAGATACCCAATGTTTTGCGTAAATCGCTTTTACCCCCATCCCCAAAAAAAACAAAGAAATTGGCTGGCAGTAATATCCAATAATAGGCAGCTTTTTATGGTACCCTTGGATGACAAATCTGCTGCCAATTTGACTTGTCATTGACAGGCAGGATTGCGCATTGTGTCCCGGGCAACTCAAATATCCGTTGCTAACTCCCAAGTCCACTCATAATGCGGAATTGCTCAATTATTTTTCCTGGACGCTCAGCAGGCGAAAATCGTATCCGGGTAAGGGGAGCTGCAGCTGGCTGCCGGTGCAGGGTAGCTTTTTACCGCTTTCCAGATCGGTGACTTGATATGCGGCATAATTCAGGCCGGCCAGAGAGATCTCCGCGAGAATATCATTTTTGGACCGGGAGCCGATGCAGAGGATGCTTTCCTGGCGTTCCCGGTGGCGATGCAAGGCAATGCGCACGTCTTTGTTTGTTGAGTTTACAGGAGGATTTTTCCAGCAGGGGAAGCTTTCCACCGCGGGGGTGCCGTAACCAAAATTGCGCAGGAGGTCCCAACTCTGGTAGAAAGTATTGGTAATGCCACCGGCGTTCATGACCACAGGAAGATCAAAAGGCATGGTGACGGCCAGAAAAGTGCGGGTCAGCCATTCGGTATGGGTGCCGGAATTTTGGACAAGGATCTGGGGTATGTTTCCAGTTTGTGTTCCGATTGTGGTATTCAGCAACCAGCCCTCACTGAAGCGTTCTTGAAAATCGGTGCTGCCGTAGTAGGCTTCCAGATCGAGAGTCATACTTGTGAAGCTCATAAAGGGAACCAAGTTTGTATTGGTCATATGGGCGATCAGGAAGGGGCGCCCGTCAAGCAGAGTTTTGTTTTCCTGCCAGAGCATGACTGCTGTGCGTTTGAGCAGTGCCCGCATGTCAAAGATATCGAAGTAAGGCTGGATGCTGCCGTCGGGGAGCTTCCAAGCCGGTCCAGTAGTAATATCGCTGACTGGCCAATCCCGGATGTTGTCATAATAGATTCCATCAAGCCCCTGCCGAACCAGCTGCTGTGTGTAGAAAAGCATCATATCCTGATAACTACGCGTCGGGGTGTTGTTGTATTCATCATAACTGTTGGCACGGTAATCTGAACACCACCACTCATCCTGATAAACCGGATAGGCTTCCCAGTCCTTGTGAAGAGTGCGGGAATTCAAATATGGAACCAGATATTCGCAGAATTTCCCCCAATTGCGCCCACGTTCTAAATGCCGACGCACAAAAATCTGTTTTTCTTCACTCGTTTCAGAAAAGTGTTTTTGCACGAATTGTTCGATATCCTGCTGATCCTGCCAAGCGGTGCGTCGTTTGTCTTTTGCCAGCTGTTGGATCATGCTGTAGTCCTGTCCGGCGGGGTAGGGCGCAGTATTATGGAAGTCGCTACCCCAGATGGCGGGGCCGGCCAGCGTGGCGAAGGGAATGGAGTTTGGCGCCTGGCGGCGTGAGGAAAGTCTGCGCCAACCCTCGGGTTGCGGTTTCACCGGCGTTGCTTGGAAGCCCATGACCAGCTCAAACGGGGTTTCCCAGCGGGTAGGAAGATTCACCAGAAAGATGCGTAG
>JBAXYW010000207.1:0-7634 GCA_041670605.1 Lentisphaeria bacterium | reverse complement strand
CCCAAAAAGCGTATTCTGTTCTATTTGCTAGCCCCGTAGGGGCGGCCTCATCTTAGCCCCGGGCAACGCCCGGGGTAGGCGAGTTGTTTGTAAATAGTGCCCTGTAGGGGCACCTCAATGATTTGCTTCACACCTCGATATATTTTAAGTTAGCGCCAATGGGCGAGGACGCCGGCGCTCCATAGCTCACGCTTACGCTATAGGGCAAGAGGAAAGAAATACTAACGAAGAGAAAAGGTGTCAAGTATCAACTCTCAAATTAGCACTTACGCAGAAATACAAACCACTACCCAGCTCGTTGACCAGCAGTTCAGCATGCCGCCCCCGGGCAAGAACGTACGCGGGATATGGATCGCCTCCAGCACTCACCACTTACAAGGGTTGTGGACGACAGTCCACCCCGTACTACTATCCACCAGTTTCTTGTTTTTTGCGGAAAATTTTACGCAAGTAGTTCAGGCGAGGAACATTGCAGGATGTGGTTCCGAGGTAATTTTGGGCGTGGTTCAAAACAGGGTTACACTTTGTGTTCCAGCTTGTCCAGTGGCGACGTGCCCTTTGCCTGCAAAACTAACACCCGGAAACAGGCCATTTGAACCATAGCAAAAAAAAACAGGCCATTTTGGATCATGGCATAATATATGATTTTCCATACAAAAAAAAGTTCTGTCTGTAAAAAAAGGTACAACCTATTGTTTTTGAAGATGTTAACTTTAAATAACAGGAGGGGTAGAATAGACTCTCCTTCCAGTGCTTAAAGCACCGGATGGGAGGTTTTTTAGGCGATTCTATATTTCATAATGATCCAAGAAGGATTGCTGTCAGACGCGCCTATTCTGCCAGCTTCCTTATTCCTGCTGTTCATCCGTATCTTGGTATTCCAGCAAAGATTGCTCAATATTGTCTGGAAGGAAAGTTGCCAGATACCCCGTAATCAACTCTTCAATGGTCAAATCTCGTCGGGCTGCTTCAAGCTTAGCGGCTTGCATGAGATATGGCGTGAGCTCTAAATTAATCTTGCAATACATGCTGGACATCGGCTCCTCCTTTACTTTGCACCTTGATACAAACTTCGGAATTCAAAATATATATATAGTTTTTTATAATCCAAGTAGTTCCATCTTTTTTCTTGAACATTTTTTTTGCGAATTTGCATTTCATGCAGTATATTATAATATCAAAAGATTCTTTGAGGAGGCTTTAGCTATGGTAAAACGCCAAAAAAACAATCAAGAAATCGGGCGGCGGATCAAATTCTATCGCTTGAAATGTGGCCTGACGCAACAGCAGATGGCTGCCAAGTTGGGTATTGCCCAAGGACAGATTTCTGATTATGAAGCAGGGAAGGTCGCGATACCCATCGATCTAATGGGCTACATGGCCGACTTTATGAATGTGTCCATAGCAGTATTGGATGATTCCCTGTTGAAAATTCCTTTCTTCCGGGATGGTTTTTCGGAATCAAAACTTTTGCAGAATGATGAAAAAAAGGATCGCGAATTAATCGAAAGCTTCCGACGTCGGGTGCTGGATACGATTATGGATTCCGATCTGGATGCAAACTCGAAAACCAAGACGTATCAAATTATTAAAAATCTGCCTGAAACCTGATCCAGAGCATCTCCTTTTTTCTGAAAACGGTTTCTTCTCTTTTTCCCTTATGCATTTTGCTGTGGATACTGCTGTTTCCAAGTCTTCTTAAAGCATAATAAGCAGACTCGCACGCCGCGGAATTTCGTTCCGAACAGCAGCATTTTTCTGCAGTGTCACTTGCCTTCCCCCCTCTCAAGAAACTTATTTGTTTTTCCAGACTGATAACGAAAAACGGCCATCGACGAATGCTGTTTATAAAAACCGCTTGCCAGTATACACAAGCGACTTTGCTGATAAAATACCCCGCTTTAAAGAGCTGTCAAGAAAAGATTCAGTTTTTTCGTCTCTTTGCAAAGTTTTCAAAGCGGGATTTTTTCGATGTTCACCGCGGCCATAAGGAAGGACGGATCATTTCTTCCGGAAAATCCGGTACAATCGGCGCGATTTTCTGCAACAGGACTTCCGGTAACGGCCCGGCGCTGACCAGACGCAGATTTTGTTGCAGTTGAGCGGGGGTGTCCACTCCGCTCAGAATACTGGTAAAGTCCGGGTTGCTGAGTAAAAACCGGAAATACAATTCTGCTGGAGTCAGGCCGGCTTCCTGCGCTAATGCCTCCAATTGTAGACGCACGGGCAACAGTTTTTTCTGAAAGACAGTATGCATTTTGTCCGCCTGCTTAAATAACAATCCTTGCAGATAGACACTGCGGACAAAAATCAGACCAGAACGGGCTGCAGCACGATGGGCATATTTAACAAAACGCCGATCGAGGATATTACTTGGAATCTGGGTCGCTGGCAAAGGTTCAGATGCCGCCGTTCGATTGCTGTCGAGGGAAGCCCCATAAAATTCGACCATCCCCTTTTTCCTGTATTTTTCCAGCATTGGCAGATAGCCCACATCTTTTTCGCTGTGCATCAGCAATCCCTCCACCTTGTCCCTTTGCAAAGCTTTCAGCGAGGTGGTAAGGGAACACTCGATCCAGGCTCCCACTTCCTTTTGGGACAGGTTTTCCGGGATAGCCGCGACTTTAGTGATGATCTGAAAGTGACGCTGCAGGCCACTCCGCCGCAAGGCCGCTGCAATCTGTTCTTCGCTATCGCCATACCCGCGGGCGGTGTCAAGGACGTTGACACCCCCATCAGCTGCCGTGCGCAGGATCGCTTCAATCTGTTCCGGGGTCGGCTTCCCCTGCTGATTATTGATTCCATAAGCCAACCCGAACTGCACGGTACCAAGCATCAATCGTGAAAACTGCATATTCGCCCCCTGTTCTACTTATTTTGCGGTATAACCACCATCCACCGGAATATTACAGCCGGTAAGATAAAGGGAGGCATCGGAGGCCAGAAACACAATGATTCCTTTCAGATCCGTATCGTTCGCCAAGCGGTTAAGCATGGTATTATCACTGTACTGTCGGATAAAAGCCTCCGGCTGGTTTTCTTTGAAGCCGCCGGGATTAATACAATTTACCCGGATCCCGTTGATCCCCAGAACACTGGCGGCGAAGCGGGTGAAATTGACCATGCCGCCTTTTTCATAAAAATAAATCGGTGAGGCATCCCGTGAGAACATCTCTGTTCCCTGATAATTGACCGGATTGGGTCCCAACAGTCCCATATAGCTGCCGACATTGACAATCGAACCGGACTGCTGCTTTTTCATCGCTTCTGCAGCCAGCCGGGTAATACAGAAAAGTCCCGAGGCATTGATCCTCAAACTGCGATCAAAATCATCCATTGATAAACTCCAACGAGAACAGGCACAACGAGTTACAGCATTGTTAATAAGAATATCCAGTCGCCCAGTACGGGAAATGATTTTGGCGATGGTTTTCTCAATACTGTCTTCCTTTTCCAAATCCAATTCCAAGGCTGAAACGGCCAAACCCCGGCTGCGAAATTGTTCTGCCACCTTTTCCTGCTCGGGCAAATTCCGGGAAGCCAGAAAAGTTTCTGCTCCAGCTTCCGCCAGAGCTTCCACAATCTGCTTTCCATATCTCCCGGCTCCCCCGGTGACTAAAGCAGTTTTCCCCGTCAGAGAAAAAGATTCCAGAACATTCATGTCGTTAACTCCCGCATGGTTATTACTTTTGATGACTAATACAGCACCGGAATCTTCAATTTAATGGATATTGATGCTAAAGCAACTCAAAAAAAAAAACACCAAAATATTTTTCCTTGCCCTCCGGGCTGAATTCGCTACAGGTATTTCATTCTTTATGAAGTATATTTGAGGGACTCCCGAGAATGGCTCGTCAGCTTTCAGACGAACAAGCGTATCAGCAAGTTTATCCCAATCTACGATGATTGAATCCGCATCCGCAACTGAATATGTTCTTGAATTGCAGCAGGTCAGTTTGACCTTGCAGGACGCTCCCATCCTGCAAGACATCAGTTTCCGGCTGGAAGCCGGTCGCAGTTATTCGCTTCTGGGGCCCAATGGTGCCGGCAAATCCAGCTTGTTGAAATGCATGAATTGCATCTATCAGAACTGGCAGGGGGAAATCCGCATCAACGGACAATCCAGCCGTGAATTAAGCCAGCGGGAAATCGCCTGTCGGATTGGCTTTGTGCCGCAGCAACATACGGTTGGATCAAATTATCTCGTCCGGGAATTTCTTTTACTGAGCCGTTTTGCCCGGCATGGTGCTTGGGCCGGATTAAACAAAGCGGATCGGGAAGCGCTGGAGTTCGCGATCGAACGGGCTCGGATTGCTGGATTCCTGGAACGTCGCATGAATTCTCTCAGCGGTGGAGAAGCCCAGAAAGTGTTCATTGCCGCGGCTTTGGTTCAGCAGACCCCGATTCTGCTTCTGGATGAACCGACGACCTTCCTGGATCCCCGCTATCAAAACGAAGTCAATGCCCTGCTAAGCGATTTGAACCGCCAGGATCACGTCACCCTGTTGCAGGTCTCCCATGACGTTAACAGTGCCGCCCACTTTTCCGACCGCCTGCTGCTGCTCAAAAATGGCCGGCTAATCAACGAAGGATCCCCGGAGGAATTGTTGACTCCCGAAACCATGAATCCCCTTTTTGATACGGAATTCCTTTTCCTGAACCACCCGAACGGGCGACGGATCATGCTCTGACTTTTTCCCGGCACACAAGCCAATTCATCGAACCTGAAACAAGAAAGCGAAAAGACCATGAGCCAACATCAACTTGGCACCCTGCTGAGAATGAACAACATCACCGAAGAATATGTGGATTTTCTGCAGAAACTCGGGATGAATACCTGCCAGCTGTGCCGCGTGACCGATGAATATCTCTCGGGCCAGCAAGGATTCCAACGCAGCGAAGAAATTCTGACTCTGCTGAAAAAACATCACTTATCGCCCAGCAGTCTCTTCACGGCCTGTCCTAATGGAATCATTGAGCCCAAAGTGCGGGCCCAAAATCTGCTCAGTATTTGTCGGCAAATGAATTGGGCAAAACGCTACGATATCCAATTCATCCTTTGCCATGTCGGCGAATTGCCCGAAAAGGAGGAGGAATGCTATCAGGGCTTTATCAGCGCCCTTCAACAACTCGCCGCTTTCGCCGCCGAAAATCAACAATATTTCCTTTTTGAAACCGGTTCCATCAATCTCGAGTGGCTGCTGAAAATTTTCGCTGCTGTCAATAACGAACATCTCGGCTACAATTTCGATCCCGGCAATGTGTTTTATTACAATCTTCCCAATACACCGGAGGACATGATCGATCAACTTGGCACCCGGATCAAAGCCGTACACTGCAAAGACGCGGTTCGCCCAAGGGAAGGTGAAAAACATGGGAAAGAGGCCGTCCTTGGCGAAGGGGACACCGGTTTTGTCCGGCTTATTCCGAAGCTTTTTGAACGCGGCTTCTGCGGCCCGCTGATCATTGAGCGGGAAATTCCAATAGGGCCGGAACAACGCCGCGATATCAGCAAAGCCGTCGTGCTACTGAAACGCCTCGGAATCTAAAACAGAGCCTGCAGATTTGCAAAAACCTCTTCCGGTGTAATCTCCGTGAGGCAATGATATTTTTGTGCTTCCGGGAGGGGGCATCGGCGTTGAAAACAGGGGCGGCATTGGGCTTTGGAAACAACCAGACGCCAAGGGACTCCGATCGGTCCAGTCGCCACTGGATCCGTAGATCCGAAGACGGCAACCCCTCTGGTTCCCAACGCAGCAGCCAAATGCATGGCACCGCTGTCATTGGCAACCACCGCATCGACATTGGCCAGAATCGACATCAGGGTATCCAAGTCACTCTTCCCCACTAAGTTCAATACGTTCGGGCAAGTAGATGATATTTCTGCGGCGGCGGCACTTTCCTGCCGGGTGCCTACCAGAACGATCTTGCCGCCCTCAGCCTGCCAGAACTGCGCCAGCCGTTTGAAATGCCGCGCTGGCCATTGTTTTGCGGGGCCAAAGGCCGCCCCGGGCGCCAGAGCCAGCCATTTTTCCTGTTTCCGGATACAATATTGTGCGGCTGCATCGGGGCTAACCTGGAGCGGAGGACATTCGCTATCGAGGTGGATGTTGCCCAGCGTGGAAGCCAGTTCCAGATAATAAGATAGCTGATGACATTTCCCGACATTTTCACCGCGCGGCCATTCCGGGAGCGTATGATTCAGCAACAGGGAACGAAAATGACCGGCCCGGCCAATACGGAGGCGAATCTTACAGCGATATATATCCAGCGCGGCGCCAAAGGAATTCGGCAGTACGACAGCGACTCCTGAAGCCAAGTGCCTGACTTTCCGGATTTCTTCGCTGTTGAGATGTTTCCCCTGCATCGGAATAACCGCATTCACCCAAGGACAGGCGCGCCAGACAGGCGCCAGAGCTGCTGGCGCAACAACGAAAAAACCACAGGGCTCAGGCACCATCCGGCTGATTTTATACGCCGCCGGCAAGGTCATCAATGCATCCCCCAGCCAATTGGTGCTACGCAAAACAAGACCATTGTACCAGTGTTGGACTTCCGCCAGGGGGACGCCCCGGTCGAAACGCTGCAAGACCGGTCTATAGTCCATTGCCGCCTCCCAAATATCTCAGCAATTGGGCCAGTTCCGAGCGCAGATTTTTTCGTTCGACAATACGGTCAATAAACCCATGTTTGAGCAGAAATTCGGCGCTTTGAAAGCCCTCCGGAAATTCCGCTTGTGTCGTTTGTTTAATCACTCTTGGCCCAGCGAATCCGACCAGTGCCTTGGGTTCAGCCAGGATAACATCGCCGAGGGAAGCGAAGCTGGCGGTTACTCCGCCGGTGGTTGGATTGGTCAGAATGATGATCAGCGGCAGACCCGCCTCATCGTGGCGCATGATGGCTGCCGACGTTTTTGCCATTTGCATCAGGCTGAGAATTCCCTCCTGCATACGGGCACCACCACTGGCAGTCACAATCAGAACCGGCAATTTTTCAGCAACTGCCAGTTCCAGCATACGAGTGATTTTTTCACCCACTGCGGAACCCATGCTGGCTCCCATGAAACGAAAATCCATCACAGCCAGCGCAAAGGAAATCTGATTCAGTGTCGCAGTACCACTGATAACAGCTTCCTGCAAACCCGTTTTATCGGTGGAATTTTTTAGTTTTTCCTGATACGACTGATCGCCGGCAAACTGCAAGGGATCCAGCGAATGCAACGTCGCATCCATTTCCACGAAACTATTGGCATCGCTCAGCTGTTTGATGCGTTGCTGGGCAGTCAGGGAATAATGATATCCGCAAGCTGGGCAGACATACAAGTTTGCCTCCAGTGAATTCTGGTAGATGACTTCTTCACAGGATTTGCATTTCAGCCAAAGACCAACTGGAATGTCGATCTTGCTATTGCTTCCATTGCCATTTGTCGTAAGTATTGCCATCGTTCTCCGGCCTCTAAGGATTTAGAAAAATACGCAACCTGTTTGCAGAATTCTCTTGTCCGGTTTACAATATAATACCGATTTCAAAACTGTTCGAGTCCCGACAACACACGGACACGGATACAGGGTGACCTGGTGTCCACAAGCGAAGACTATAGGTTAGCAGCAATTCGAAAACAGGTATAAAGTTAT
>JBAXYW010000206.1:0-7671 GCA_041670605.1 Lentisphaeria bacterium | reverse complement strand
TTTGGTGACCTATACTCTTACTCTGCGTAATTGGAACAGCGTCAGCGCCGGAACCTATCGAGGCCGCGGTACCGCCTATAATTTGCAACTCACGGACATCCTGCCGAAAGACCTGGCACCAATTGCGCCGGCAGAACCGCTGCTGACAGCGGCCATTCACTCAATCAACGCCAGTACGGGGGCTACTGCTGGGCTGTTACGCTCTCTCACCCGCAACAGCGACTATACCTACAGCTACGCTTTTAATCCTGTCAGCTTGCAGGGAACCATAACTTTTACCAGCATCCGAGATGCCACGGACTATGATTCGCGCATTGACGCTTATACGGCGTTGGTTATTACCTATCAGGTCGATGTTAATCCGGATATCGGGGCCCAGGGTAGCGGTGCCGGACAACGCGTTAACCAGGCACTGCTCAATGACTATTACAGCTTCCCGGAAAATATCAATGATCCGAGTCGCAAACAGTACGGACCCGACGGGCCACGGCGTATTTCTATCCTTACTGAGGTGCCCGACATTGATAAAACCTCGCCGAACGCTGACGAAAGCATCCTCCCTGGAGGCATTGTCGAATACACCCTGGTGGCACCTAAAAATATTATTCGTGCCAATCTCTATGAGGTCGAATTCCGCGATACGATTCCCGACGGATTGTCTTTTGGCGGCGACGGCAGCAGCGTTGGGGCCGGTCCCGGGCCGGTCACTCTGAACCTCGGCGATGCGATCGGCCAGGTGCTCGGCGACGAGGTCGTCGTCACTGGTGGCAATGGCGTCGTCAGCATCACGGTCAGCGGACGTGATTTGTTGGTGACAGTCGAACGGATCGATGCCGACGGCGGCGACGATCAGGTCAGTGTCGTTTTACGTACTCTGGTCAAAACCAGTTTTGATAATGCTGCCCCGATTGCCCGTTTGCACGAATTCTCCAATACCGCCTCGCTGCTCTGGTATGACGACGACAGTACTTTTGCGGCGCGCTCACGTTATGCAACTTTGTCACCGACAGTGTCACATTTCTTTGATGCCCGCGGCATTCTGTTCGAACCGAGCCATACTGGAACGGCACAGCCAGGAACAATCAGAGTGTATCGACATCTGCTGAGAAATTTTGAAGATGAGGCAATCAACATTCCATTGGAGTTCAGTTCGACTCAGACCAGCTGGGTCTGGCAGCTCTTTATCGGTGATGGAGACGGCAATATGGTTTCGGGTCCTTTTGAAAGCGGCGTTTCGGTGCCGGTACCGGCCAATGGTGTGACTGAGGTGATCATGCGCTGTTTCGTCCCTACCGAGATCACCAGCCTGACGACCGATGTACTGACCATAACGGCTAACGGTGCCCTAGATAATATCATCACGGTCACCGACGTGACCGTCGTGCAGGTGGAACGTATCGCCGTCCTTAAAGACATCAGTACGACCGGTGATTATGCCACCCGACTGAATGTTAACCCTGATCAGAATAATGCCATTAATCAACGCATCCGCTTTACCAACAACGGGGCTCAGGATGTCAAGGAAATCTATATCTATGACTTTATCCCGGAAAACACCGCTTATATCGCCAATTCCGCGATCAATAACGCGGAATTTGGACTGCAGTACAGCAAGGACGGTGGGGTGACTTGGTTGCCCGGCGAACCGGCCACTAATGGCGAAACCATAGTCAATGGGACGGTGTCGGCAGTGACTAATCTGCGCTGGTATTATGATACCGGCGGCATTCTAGTACCCGGCATCGAAAAAACCGTCACCTTCCAGATAAGGATCAAATAAGCATGCAGCAACGGGCTACACCAATTCTAGCGGCTTACCGCAACGCCGGCCTCGTTCTGTTGGCGTTGCTGGCTTGGTTAGTCCCTGGCTTGGCAATCAACGTCGCCAGAGCCGCCCTGACTCCGGCAGGAACCATCATCCGTAACCACGCCATTATTCAATTTCAACGCGATGACCTCAGTGGACGCATCTACGAGGCGCCTTCCAATGAAGTACTCATTGAAGTGCTGCCAGTCTATAGCTTGGAAATTCTTCCTGATGGGGATGCCCGGCCAGCTGGCACACCCGGGCAGACCCAAACGGCGGTATCGACGACTCCGAATACCCAAGTGACTTTCAATTACAACCTGACTTTTACCGGTAATATCGCCGATAACGCTCTGATTACCCCGGTTTTTGTTCATACTGCCAGTACCTTCCTGCCAAAATTAGCTGACGGTGATACCGGTATGCTGATTTATAAGGACGGTAATGCCAACGGCGTTGTCGACAGCGATGACATCCAGGTGGCGAGCTGGCGCGATGCCAACAGTAATGGGCAGATCGAAGCTGGAGAACTGCAAGTTGGGGATCTTGGTTCGCTCTATCAACCCGGAGAAATTATCAACCTACTGCTGGTCTTCAGAGTCCCGGCTGGGGTCGCCCCAGATAAAGTCGCTTATGTCGGCATTGCAGGCAGCTCAATCGGCGATCCCACTGCCGAAGACCCGGTCGATGAGCTCACAGTGCAGAATATCTCAGAATTAATTGTTATCAACGATGCCGTTATGACCGTCACTAAAACCGCTGATGTCACCCAGATTGCCCCCGGTGGTAGCATCAATTTCACGGTGACCGGCAATAGCGTTGGCAGTGCAGCGGCTTTGCGCCGTACGCTGACAGTTGACAGCAATTCGTATAGCGGCATTGTGATCTATGATATCATTCCCGTCCTGGAACAAAGCTCCGCCGCCCTGACGCTAAGCAACCCGAACATCGATTCCCAGCCCGGCGGCATCAATGGAACCTTAATCTATTCGGCCCAGACCAATACGAATTTGGATCTTAGCGATCCCTCCTGGAATTGGCATACGCTTTATGTCGACGGCGATACTGTCATTGGCTATATTTCAAGTGATGGCAGTGCTGGGGATCATGATCTGGCCGTCGGCGAATCCGTCCACTTCTCGTTTGACGCGAGCGTCCCTGCCACAACTTTGGATCAGACCTTGATCAACAAAGCCTATGTGAGCTATAATACCAATGCCTTGGGAACACAGACCGTTAAAGCAATCAATGATGTAACCGTTTTTGTTCTAGGAACAACGGGCGTACTGATCCGGGATACCGATTTTGAAGGGACGCCACCGCCGCTGACACCAGCCGATGACAGCACGAGTGACCAACAGACGGTCGCCTTGGCCCAGGCCGGAAACTTCGTTTATTTCACCAACCGCGTCCTCAATACCGGCTCGCGGACCGACTCTTTCAATATCACGGTAAAAACCAATGGCGCTGCCCCAATCACCAGCAATCCAAACGGCTGGAGTTTCTCTTTCTTTAAAAGCGACGGAATCACCCCGTTGCGGGATACCGGCAGCGATGGTATAATCGATACCGGAGCAATTGATCCCAGCGGCAGCGACCTGAATAATCCGCTGCATTTCATTGATATCGTTATCCGGCTGGAGATTCCGGAAAATGCCAGTCCGACAGTGGCCGACCCAGAAGCGTTTATTGTTATTCAAGCGAGCTCAGTTCTTAATCCGACCGTGAGTGACACGACCGTCAATCAGATCGATGACGTCGCGGCGCCGGCTATGAGTCTCAGTAATCATATCCCCGTCGGTACCGCTGATCCCACGCCCTATCAACAAACCGGCGACCCCGGCAGCGGTCTCAATTTTCCGCTGATTGTGCAGAACCTGGCGCCTGCCAATGGCGAAGTGGATACCTACACGCTGAGCACACCAGTCCTGCCCACTGCTTGGAGCGTCACCTATTTCCGGGATTTAAATCAGAATGGTATTCTCGATGCCAACGAATTGCTGCCGGTGTTGCGGACGGCACCGGTACCAGCTACGGATCGGGATTACCTGATCGCTAGGGTACTGATTCCAGCCGACGCCATTGCTGATGCCGACAACAACAATATACAAGACCTGCACCAGCTGACTTTTCGGGCGACTTCAACCAATCAAAGTAGCGTTTTTGACGAACAGATCGATACCGTCGTCATTAACTGGCAAGAGCGCTTTGAGCTCCGACCCAACCGGCAGGGCACCATTGAAGCCGGTGGAGTCACCATTTATACCCACACCCTGAGCAATTTCGGCGAACGCGGCCATCGCTTTTTCCTGACCATCACACCCGGAACTGCCAACTGGAACTACCTGCTCCTGGCTGCCGATACCAATGCCTATCTACCCAAGGCAATTGATCCTAGTGACGGACTGGAAAAGTATTATATTGACTTGGATGAAGCCGGCGGCGCGAAGGACTCCAGCACTTTCCTACTACGTCTTTACGCTCCGGCCGGCGTCCCGCAAGGCACCGTCGATCTGAGCACCATTCTGGCGACTGCCAATGACCCGGACTCACCATTAACCCCCTTTGCGACGACTCCATTACATATCGTCGCAGATGTGACGTATGTCGTCGCTGGGGACCTGCAGCTGCTTAAGAGTGCCAATCCGGCGCCTGGCGCTGCTGTGCAACCCGGTCAGGAGATCGAATATACCACCACCTTCTTCAATAAGAGCGCCACTGCCTTGGCTCAGCTCAATATCCAAGATCAGATTCCCACCCATACCTCCTACATCTTGCAAAGTGCGGAGGCCAACCTACCTTTGGCCGATGGGTTGACGGGGGTGAGCTTCGAACTGTCACGCAACGGCGGTATCTCCTGGAGTCCTGATTCAACGGGCGCTGGTGCGGATCCTGCAGTAACCAATATTCGGGCCGTCTTTACCGGAGCGCTCTCCGGCGGAGCCGAAGGCTGGATGACCTTTCGGGTGCAGGTGCAATAAGCATGATAGCAAAATATTGCCTGTAAACGTCAGCTCTCCTGTCCCCGAAAAATCTGCACATTCTTGATTTTAGTTGATTCAGAAGCCCGGGCTTGCAATCAGGTAAAAACAGCTTACATTTTTGCTTTGGATTTAGGGATTAATCCCTTTTTTCCATGCCTCAAAGAATATTATAAGGAAGCATCTCATGTCTTATCTCGACGAAGCAAAAAAACTGGCGAAAATGGATTATCAAGGGGATCCGAAGGTCCGGGAACAGATCCACCAATTAACCAATTACGACGAAAGCTTGGTGCCTTCGTATCATCTTCCCTCTCCGCTCACTAAAACCGATGGTAGCAAAGTGCAGAGCGCCTATGATTGGGTCAATTTTCAGCGCCCCACCATTTTTAAAATGTTCCAGCAGGAGATGTACGGAAAAATCCCCCCCCGTCCGGATCAGGTCTCCTATGAAATTTTGTCACTTCGCGACGATGCTCTGGATAATACCGCTATCCGCAAGGAAGTCCGCCTGCATTTCAGCATGCATTCCGGTAAAACACATGCAATTGACCTACTCCTGTATACCCCGAAAAGCGCAACGCGCATTCCCGCTCCGGCCTTTCTCGGGCTCTGCTTTAAAGGCAATCATGCGACAACAGACGAAAAAGACGTCCGCATGACGGGGGCTGCTCTCGGAAATCCTGATTTGCTCAAAGAGGAAAGCCGCGGTTGCCAGAGTGCCCGCTGGCATTTCAAGGAACTGGTGAAAGCCGGATATGCCGGAGCAGTTGTCTGCTACCATGATATTTTTCCGGATCGAGCCGATGGCTGGGGCGAAAGCGTATTAAACCTGTTTGAAGACCTGTCTGGTTTCAGCGGCGCTCATGAACAGTATTCCTCGATCGGAGTTTGGGCCTGGGGACTATCCCGGGCACTGGATTACCTGGAAACGGATCCTTTGATTGATGCCTCGAGAGTAGCTCTGCATGGGCATTCGCGTTTAGGCAAAACCTCCCTCTGGGCCGGAGCCTGTGACCGCCGTTTCAGGATCGTCATCTCGAATGATTCCGGCTGCGGTGGTGCGGCTCTGGCTCGACGCATGTTTGGCGAGACCTACCTTTTCATCGTCAATGTCATGCCGCATTGGTTTGTCAAACCTTTCCGAAAATATATTGCCAATGAAGAGAACATGCCCTTTGATCAGCATTTTCTGATCGCTCTTTCGGCTCCACGTCCGGTGGCAATCGCCAGTGCAACAGAAGACTTATGGGCCGACCCGAAAGGGGAATTTCTCGCCGCACTTCATACGAATGAAGTCTATAAACTCTTCGGATCCAAGGGAACCGGCACCGAAAAAATGCCAGCTGCTGGAGAATATCTGACCAGCGATATCAGCTATCATCTGCGCCTTGGTAAACACGACCAAACCGCATTCGACTGGGAACATTATATCCAGATCGCGAACCTCTATTTGCGCTGAACAAAACAGCAAAAAAAACAAGCCCTATTTTTGTCACCTGACAAAATAGGGCTTGTTTTAATTTATTCAGTTCAGGAACGGCGGCGTTTTTTACGCCGTGAAACAGCACCCAAAGCCGCTCCCCCCAGCAGAAAGCTGGCCAGCATCCCAGGCAGGGGCTGACCGCTGAAATCTGCCCCTTCTTCGCCATAAAACCCGAAAAAGACATCCGTTTTACCATCGAAACTGAGGCGAGCCAGCGAATTCCCCAACCGATCCTCTGTTTTTCCGTATTCCCTGGAAATCAGATTGTTGGAATTGATCGAGCTGCTATAATCCAGAATACTTCCTCCAGTATCACCTTGCAGGGTGGTTACCCAGACACCAACTTCATCCCCAGCCGTGAAATCACCCAGCTTGTATGCGGTCTGCGTCACCACTGGATTATACTGATTCATCGCTTTCGAATAAACAATCACCTGCGAACCATCCGCCTCATATACCGCACCGGTTGACCGGTCAATCCAGCCATACTGGGAAGTATCCGCTACGTTTACCACCGTACTCAACAATTCATTATTGGTAGCGTACAGAGTATTGATCTTGTCCATGATATACAAGGAACCGGAACCTTCAGTAACGCGGATATAATAGGCCTTTCCGCCAACTGCAGGATAACCACCCTTTTCACGCGGCATCTCGATCACTTCATACTGAAATGCAGCACTAAGGCGCAACACGGCAAGCAGCACAAAGGAAATCATCAGAATTCTTTTTATCATCATGGTCTCCTTTCATTCATAAATACAAGTAGTATTCATTTCGCGGACAGTGATTTACTATAATGTTGTTTTCTTGCAATTGCAAATCAACACGCCGGAGACCGGGGGGGGGGAGGGCACAAGCTTTGTAAATTGTAAATTGTAAATTGTAAATTGTTGGAGGAGCTTGTCCATTGTGGCCATGTGGCCTCCGCGGGCTTCAGCCCATTCCCGGGTCCTCCCCAGAATGTGGCCGGAGCTTCCAGCTCCGGATCCGTTCCCGTTCCCGGGTCCTCCCCAGAATGTGGCCGGAGCTTCCAGCTCCGGATCCGTTCCCGTTCCCGTTCCCGAAAGATTTCACCTTACCACATAAGCTTATTTCGGGACAGGTATGTTCGGGAACGTGCATGTTCGTAGTTCAGCCTTCAGGCTGCGTGGCTCCCGCGGGCTTCAGCCCGTTCCCGTTCCCGTTCCCGTTCCCATTCCCGTTCCCAAGAGATTTCACCTTACCACATGAGCTTATTTCGGGACAGGTATGTTCGGGAACGTGCATGTTCGTAGTTCAGCCTTCAGGCTGCGTGGCTCCCGCGGGCTTCAGCCCGTTCCCGTTCCCGAAAGATTTCACCTTACCACATGAGCTTATTTCGGGACAGGTATGTTCGGGAACGTGCATGTTTGTAG
>JBAXYW010000205.1:0-7673 GCA_041670605.1 Lentisphaeria bacterium | reverse complement strand
TGGCGGTAAAATCGAAGATGGGGTCTTCCTGCATAGAATGGCTGACGATGAGATCAATGACATCAGAGTCCTTGTAGGTCAGAAAAACGGCTCCGGTTTGCGCCCGGATGGTGCTGATATGGCGGGTGCGGTCATCTTCCTTTTCCTTGCGGGTGCGTTCGTGTTTGCGGATGATCTCCTGATCGTAATCCTCAACTGAAGACGCTGCTACTATGCCAGTCTGCCGGCGGCCATCCATTTGCAGAGAGTACACGTAATATGCCGGGTGCTGATCATGATGCAGGATACTGCGGCGAATCTTTTCCCAATTTTCAGCGGCTTTCTTGTAGACGGCCTCGTCATAGGGGGAGAGATCGACTGGCAATTCGATTTCCGAGCGTGTGACGCGCAGAAAACTGTCCGGGTTGTCGTCTGCCATTTGGGCAGCTTCCGCCCGATTCATGACATCATACGGGAGAGTAGCAACCTTGGCGGCATTGCTGCCAAGCGCCAACCAAGCGGAGAAGGGGAGGACTTTTGCCATTGGAGTGTCAACTTTCTGAGGTTATGGGGTGGAATTGACAAAAAAAAGTTATGAAAAACCGGCAAAGGAAAATTTAAGCCGGCATCCTGAAAATCAGCTTATTTTGCGCTTCGTTTTTTTTGCAGATAGATGCAAGTCTGGGCGAAGGCTTCCGGGAGGGCGCATTTTTTAAGTTTCTGCAATTCCAATTGCCGGAGCTGCAATTTTTTCAAGTCGTTGTTATAGCACAAGGCTGCCGGGGTTTGTTCAAAATTGAGCAGGGTGTTGATTTCAGACACCACATTGAGTTGTTCACATACGGCTTCACAGCGTCCCCAGAATTCCGCGGCTTCCTGTGCTTCCCCTTCCTGCCCCAACTTTTCCGCCCGCTGTGCCAAAAAGAGTGGAAAATACTGTAGCTGATAAAGAATTTTCAGGGCGAAGATTTTCAGGCTGTCTTTCCGAGCGAAGTCGAGCATTTCACCGGTACTCCAGATGCGGTCATTCAGCAGGGTTGGGGGAGCTTCCGGGACGGTCAAGTTTGCGCTATCATACGTTTCAATAACCCGTTTTTTATGGACATCATTGATCAGGTGCGATTGTTCCAGAGCGAATTTGCGGGAGTAGAATTCATTGAGTTCAAGCAAATCCGCGACGCCGGGTCCTTTGAGGTTGAAAAAGATGCGCAGGTGTGCCAGGCGTTCGATTTCCTTGACAGTGATGATCTGTTCGATTTCATTCTGCCGATAGAGGAATTTTGCCGTCAGCCTTGCGGCTGCGCTCGTTGGAGCTTCCGGGTTAAAATCCGGATTGCTGATTTTCTGGATTTCGTCATGCCGGATGACGGAGCGCATGGTGCTTCGTTCCACCAATTCGCTGCCATCATAGTCTGCGATGATTCCGCCATAGATGACATAATCCTGCGTGCTGGGAGGCACTTGGGATTCGGCAACCTGAACCAAGGGCGCAAGCCCTGGAATATTCAGCATACTGCGAAGGATGTTTTCCAGGTCTCTGGCGTAGGTCATTCCCAGACCAGGAATGCCAGAGGACATTTCGTTGATAACAATCGAACGCAGCAAACCCTCTTTTTTTAATCTCTGCAAGGATACCTCGACAAATTCCTGTATCTGCGGGAGATTGCCGGCTAATTCCGTTGGCAGAGCGGTTTCTCCCCCGGCTAAGTCCGTTAGTACTTGGAGCATTTTGCAGAGGGTCAGACAAATTCCATGTTTATTTGTGACATGCGCAGCGTGTTCAGCGGCGGCGAGATATTCTTTGAATGCACCCGGTAAAATGGTGAGAAATTTATTGCAAAGCGCGGTTTCGATGATTTTTCCGAAATTTTCGATCGTGGTTTCTGCAGGTTTGAGTTTAAAATACAGGCTGAACTCTGCTGCTGCCGCTTCGCTCAATTGTTGTCGGCAGGCTTGGAATTCCAGTGCTGCATTCCAGAATTCAGATTGATCGGCAAGTTTTTCGATTCGTTTCGTCCAGAGTCTGCTACGGGTTTCTGCAGCAGCGCTGGTGAACTGGATCAGGCGTTCCATGTTTTCATTGATGGAGGTTTGGAAACGCATGTCCAGCTGCCAAGTCTGAAGGAATTCGGAAAATTTTCGTTCCATTTCCTTGAGTTGACTTTGTGACGTGGCGTTTTCCTCAAGCGCTTGTTGTTTGCCAATTTCCTGATAAAGGATTTTTTCCAATGGCAATAGGCTGGTGTTGATGATTTTTGCCGGTAATTCACTGCGGGTACGTTCAAAAGCGGCCAGAGTTTTCACATCGCCGATCAGAGATAAACTGCTGCTCTCTGAGAGATTTTTGCGGATTTCATCAAGCAAGTTCAGTGCTTTTGTGCCATTGCCGGATTCCAACAGTGCAGTGGCCTCGGAAAGCGAATCGAGCAAACGTCGTTTCAAGGCGATGACATCTTGGATATGATCCAGATTTTTCAATAGTTCTTGGCGATGTAAAATGCCGCTTTCCGGAATACTGAGTGGATTGGCGTTGATCCAGACTCGGAACTCTGCAGCGTCATCCTTCTGCTTCGACGCAAAAATTTGATTGATTTCGGTTTCCGTGGGATTGGCGCTGACCGGACTTTTGAGCGCCTCACGAAGGAAGCCTAGTTTATTGAAAACGGTCATCCAATCGGTATCTTCTGCGAAAACGGTAGGATCGAAACGGAGGCCACCGCCGGCGTCGAGGCGTGCCAAGGCGCCGGCTTGCTCGGCCAATTTTTCCGCCAGCTTTTGATTGCTGGAGTCGACGGCCTGTTTCTGCAGATCACGAATATAAGTCTGAAGTCCCGGGGCAAGAGAGTCCGCATCCCGGGTATTTAGAAACCAGGTCAGGACGGCGTACTTTGCCTCTGTGGAAGCTTCATTCGGGAAAGTGGATTTGAAACTTCCATTTTCTTTTTGAATTCCGGGAGGGAGTTGCAGACTTCGGCAACCGGACAACAGCAACATGCCCATGCTGATCAAAATCAGGATGTTGCGGAGTGGCTGATGCAAAAGTCGAACGGATATCATAGCAATATTATTTTTAACATGAAAAAAGATCGGAAACGGAGAAGGGAAGATTTGCCCTGGTTAATACGGAACATCGTCCGCTTTCCCAGGGCTTTGAGCGAACTCAGTTTATTTTTTTGACGATGTAATCGTGATTACGCTTGGACACGACTTCGATATTAAAGGTGACATTTTCCATTGGTTTGCCGGACTGTGTGCCGATGGCTTCCAGTTTGTCCAGGACATCAAGTCCCTGAGTGACCTGTCCGAATACCGCGTGGCGTCCATCCAGATGTGGGGTGGGGCCGAAGCAGATGAAGAACTGGCTGCCATTGGTATTGGCACCGGCATTGGCCATTGAAAGGATACCGCGTTTAGTGTGTTTCAGTTTGGCAGAGAATTCATCTGCAAAGCGATAGCCCGGGCCGCCAGTTCCAGCCATGCCGGAGGCGCCGCGTTTGGAGTTGGGACAGCCGCCCTGAGCCATAAAGCCATTGATTATCCGGTGAAAGGACATCCCTTTGAAGAAATCCGCCTCTGCCAGGCTGATGATATTGGCTGTGGTATTGGGCACTTCATCCTCAAAGAGTTCAACGAGGATGTCGCCTTTGCTGGTGGCGATCCGAATGACGGGGTTCTTTTCCTGTTCGACTGGCTGTCCATTCATTTCTGCAAGCTCCTTTTTCGAAAATTGAAACATGTTACCATCTTTTTTGACTGTGACAATATTGTCCCGACTTATTATTTCCCCCTCGAATATCCTGCCATCAATCAACTTGATACTGCCGGCATGAAGCTGCAGAAAAAAAGCAGAAGCAACGAGTAACGAAAAATAAAAAACTTTGTTCATGACCGGTCTCCAACCATTTGAATGTGATTCTTGCCCGGCTCTGCAAAGCCTGCCGGGAAAATGTCAATTTGCTTAATTTAATCCGGGAAAGCGGTTTGACAAGGATAAAGTGGAGGGATACCGACCAAGGATGGCCAGCCACAGAATCGCTTGCTCGCCCAGTTTCTTTTTTGTGGAGCACTGCTCACGCGCGCGTCCTCTTTTAGGGAGGAGGCCCCCCTGGTTGGGTGGGCTGGCTGATTTCTGCATGACGATAAAAAAATAGCTTCCCGGAGTGAATTTTCAAGCAGAATCATACACTATCATAAAAAGTCATGGAGCGTCCATGATAGTTTGGGATTTTCTGTGAAAGTTTTGGATTCTTTATGAGTTTGATAATCCTTGTTGGTCGGGTTCGAGTTGAAGCACGCTGGTCGGGTTCGAGTTGAAGCACGCTGGTCGGGTTCGAGTTGAAGCACGCTGGTCGGGTTCGAGTTGAAGCAATTGTCGGGGGAAAGGGGCTGGTTATCTGACCACAGAACGGACACCAGCGGGTGCTATTGTTATGCTTGTGTTGACAGGGTGGGTATTTTATGGTTTTTGTGCCAATATTTTGCCAGATAGAGGCAAGGTGTATCCAGAAAGGCAGTCAGAGCTTTCAAAACGTAGGTTGTCCAGACAATGGACCAGAAGACTGGTGCTTCAAAGACCCCATAAAAAGCAATGGTGGTAAAAATCATGGTATCGAGGAGTTGCGCGACCAGAGTGGAGACATTGTTGCGAAGCCAAAGCCAGCGGGTACCTGGCTTGCGTTTCATCAGGAAATGATAACTGGCAACATCATATAGCTGACTGACCAAATAGGCGCTCAGTGAACCCGCCAATACACGCGGCATATAGCCGAAGATGACTTTCAGGCTTGGTTGAACAAAGTCGCTTGGATCGGGTTTGAAAGCCAGGGCGAGGGACATGATCAGGATGGTCAGTAGCATGGTCAAAAAACCGGTCAGAACGGCCAGATGGGCATCTTTTTTGCTGTGATTCTCTGAGAGAATATCAGTAGCCAAAAAAAGACTGGCATAAGCAATGTTACCGAGAGTCGCCGTAAAGCCAAACAGCTGGACAATTTTTATGACTTGAATATTGGCCAGAATGGTTGCAATGGGAATCCAGATGAAAATTCCGGTTTTGCCGAGAGATCGATAAAGGAGCAGGAGCGCTCCGAAATCGAGGAAGAACATTACAAACCAGTATAATTCATTCATCGCGCGGCCTGTGAAAATCAGAAGACGTGTTCAGGCGAACAGATTTCTGGTTGGTGAAATGGGGTCGTAGGTGTAGCTACAGCCCAAATGTCGCAAGCCGGCTTCATCGCCTCCTCCCGGGATATGGGAAAGGTGTACATCGCAGTGTTCGAGCAGATGCAGGCAATCCAGAGCGCGTTTGGCGTAAAGGTCACGAGAGGCGCTGACAACTAGGGCGATCAGGGTTTCACTGAGATCCAAGCCGGCGCGTTTGCTGCTGCCCAAACCTTTTTTGAAATTGGCGACGGATTCGAGAATGTCGGGTAGCAACAGATGCTGACTTTCCGGAAGTTCAGCAAGATGTTTCCCGGCATTGAGAATCATGCTGGCTGGCGAATGCATCAGAGGAGAATTTTTCCCGGAAATGATCGTACCATCTCGCAGTCGGATGGCGGCTCCGCAGAAAATACCGTCATCGCCTTTGCCGGCGGCTTCGCAATCCTTGGCGGTCTGTCGTGCGGCTTTGACGACCTTGCGATCTTCGGGACGCAGATCGGCCTTGTGCAAAATTTCCTCTGAGCGTAAAAAAGTTTTTTCGTCTCCTTGGCCGGATTGCAGGGCGGCATAGTATTGAAAATAACGGCGGATAATTTCTTCTCGTGCGGCTTGCTGGATTGCTGGATCGTCGCAGATTCCGCTGCTGATGCAGTTGACTCCCATATCGGTTGGGGATTGGTAGCCGTTATGGTTGCCGGTGATTCGGTTGAGCAGGGTGCGCAACAGTGGGAAGGTCTGCAGATCCCGGTTATAATTGATGGAGACGATACCATAGGCATCATAGTGGAAATTATCGATCGCATTATTGTCGGAAAGATCTGCGGTTGCGGCTTCGTAGGCGATGTTCAATGGGTGGTTAAGCGGCAGATTCCAGACGGGGAAGGTTTCGAATTTGGCATATCTGGCGGCTTGTCCCTGCTGCGATTCGTGATAGATCTGATTGAGACAGGTGGCCATTTTACCGCTGCATGGGCCAGGGCCGGTAACAACAACCAAGGGACGGGTGACCGGGATGTAAGGGTTTTGTCCAAATCCTTCCGGACTGACGACCTCCTCAAACTCATTAGGATACCCGGAGATCTTCTGATGCAGAAAGACCTTTAAACCATAACGCTGCAAGCGTTGCTGAAAAGCAAGGGCAGTGGCCTGTCCGCTAAAACGGGTGATGACAATGGCAGTTACGGCAATATTGTTTTCCCGCAAATCATCGATCAGTTTCAACACGGCTTTATCATAGGGAATGCCAAAATCGGCACGAATTTTCTTTTTTTCAATGGCCTCAGCATGAATGCAAAGGATGATGTCGGCTTTTTCCTGCAATTGTTGTAAAAGCCGGATTTTTACATTTGGGTCATAGCCTGGCAATACCCGGGCTGCATGGAAATCGCCGATTAATTTGCCGCCGAATTCCAGATAAAGTCGCCCATTGCCCTGTTCTGCCCGGGAAATGATCGCCTGACGTTGCTGCGCAAGATATTGGTTGTTGTCAAATGCAAAAGATTGAGGCATGGTCTAATTCCAGAAAACGGATTGGCTGGTGGTTAGCGGCTGCAAAACAAAAAGCGAACAGAATCAGGAATCCTGTTCGCCTTTGTCTTTTGTCAACAGGCAAATTAATGCGAGCGCTTGCTTTCCCGACGCTTGATTTCGCTGGGCTTTTCATAATGACGACGATTCCGCAGCTCTTTCATCGTGCCTTCCTTGTCCATCTTCTTCTTTAGACGACGCAGAACACGCTCTACAGGCTCGTTTTTACGGCATTTGATCTCTGACATTCTTTTCACCCCCTCTCGGGGTCTTCAGGGTTGTAACGATCAAAAAAACAGGTTGTAAACTTCAGAAAAGATAATGTAATCCAGAAAAAGAAATCTGCAATTCCCCTGACGATTTTTTTGCTGAGTGTGGGGTGCGGGGACGAGAATATGGAGCGCCGGCGTCCTCGTCGGCATCCCCTTGTCGATGTTCGTTTTCATCTCGAAAAACGTCGGCATATCTGTCGTTCTGCTGGCGGCCGCCTGCGAATGCTGAACGCCGAAAGCCGAAAGCGGCGGACGGGGAAGTGCGAAGTTGTAAGTTGTGGGGAACGGGAGCGGGGAGGAGCCGGAGCTGGAAGCTCCGGTCACATTCTGGGGACGGGGAGGATCCGGAGCTGGAAGCTCCGGTCACATTCTGGGGACGGGGAGGAGCCGGAGCTGGAAGCTCCGGTCACATTCTGGGGACGGGGACGGGGACGAGGAAGTGCGAAGTTGTAAGTTGTGGGGAGCGGGGCATGGGGTATTCCTACGGTTATTTTTTCGCAGAGGGAGTGGATGTGCGTAATCTGTCCTCTGCCCGTTTCCTTTTTGTGAAGTATTGCTCGCGCGCGTCCATTTTAGGGCAGGAGGCCCCCAGGTTGGGTGGGGCTAGCTGATTTCTGCGTGACAACGAAAAAATAGCTTATCCGGATAAATTTTCAAGCAGAATCATACACTATCATAAAAAGTCATGGAGCGTCCATGAAAGCACAGAAATTCCTAAAAAGTTTGGGA
>JBAXYW010000204.1:0-7677 GCA_041670605.1 Lentisphaeria bacterium | reverse complement strand
ATTTCCGGGTCTGTACAAAGGTGTTGTAGCAACATCAACGTATGTTGAAGGTCGCTTCTGGCAATGACTTCTCGGGGGCTGTGATTTCCATCAGAAGGAATCAGCAAAGGCAGAACCAGAGCCAAATTTCCGGCAGACGGAAAGGCGCGTGCATCTGTGCCGCTGTAATTATAAACCTCAGTTTGCAAAGGAATGTCCCAACTTTGGCAACGTTTTTGCAGAAAGTCGCGAACTTTGCCCGGTATCAGGATGGATTTATCGCTGAGCGTAAGCACTGGCCCTTTTTGCAACTCAACCCCTTGCTTTTTGCTGGTATATGTCGCATCCAGGCAGAGTACCAGGTCGGCCGACAACTGATGCGCCAACACGCTGGCGCCAAAGCCGGTAAACTCTTCTGCAGCAGTGGCCGCAACGATGATCTGACAGGGGGTCGCTTGCGGTAAACTGTTCAGCAGTTCACAAAGCAAAAAGCAACCCGCCCGGTTATCCAGAAAAGGAGCTTCCAGAAAAGCTCCTTTTTTTTCTTTAAAACTGGGGGCATAGGCAATACGATCACCGCGACGCATGCCGGTGCTGGCTTTGAATCGATAAAAGGACTCGATTCTCCCTTCCTCGGAAACAGCCTCAAGATAAATCGGAATTTTCCGCTCGGACGTCTTGACAACGGCTCGTACGCGTTTACTGTCAAAATGCGGATATCCGATGCTAACAGCTGTCGCCACGCCATCATGCAAAGAATCGATGATAAAACCCGGGGAATCCGCATGGGCACAGAGTAGTATCCTGCCCTGGACGGCAGCCGGTTCTACCGCTTGTTCAGCTAGGTAGGCATATCTGCCCAGAGCACGACCATGCCAGCCGGCTTGCCCCCACTGCTCAGCCAAAAGAGCGATGACTTCATCCTCCTCCCCTGGCGTGGAATGACAAAAAACAAGCCGTTTTAAAAGATCTTCATTCATAAAAAAATTCTTTGCCAAAAGATGGAGCCCGCTCGGACGTCAAGAAGCAAGGCTGTATAAGCTGCCTGCAGTGCCTCTCAAAAGAAAAATTCGTGCAACACCCCTAACATACCAATGGTAATTACCAAGACCACGAGCGTCAGGATTCGCCGTCTTCGGGTCAGTATAGATTTTTTTTTACCCCCGAAATGCAGTATTCTTTTGTGGTTAGCCTGCCGGCTTCTGGCATCCAGAAGCAAACCGACTTCCTGTTTCCGGCGTTCATACTCCGGATTTGCTCTTTTAGGTTTCCGTTGGCTGGTCTGCATATGCGGCAAATTGCTGTTATTGAATGATTCCGCCGCCCTCGTTCAGGAAGATGCCTTTCAGATTCATCTTGAGAGCCTGTGGATTGTCCGATAATTCCAGAGCTTTCTCCTCCGAAATGGCACCTTCATTGACACGTTGGAGCAGGCAAGTGTTGAAACTCATCATACCATCTTCCACACCGGCTTCTATGGCTTGGCCGAGTTTGTCAATGCGTCCATCAAAAATAAGCTTGCGGACAATCGGAGTATTGATCAAAATTTCATTTACAGGAATAACGCCTTTGCCGATCGCGTTAGAAGCCAGACGCTGGCAGACGATTGCCCGCAGGATGCCGGATAGACTCTTGCGGATGGACTCCCGCTCATCCATGGGAAACATATCAAGAATACGAGTGATACTCTGAGCGGCATCCTTGGTATGCAGAGTGGAAATGACCAAATGTCCCGTTTCAGCGGCCGCCAAGGCCGTTTCAAAGGTTTTCCGGCTGCGCATTTCACCGATCACAACAATATCGGGATCTTGTCGCAACGCATGAATCAGAGCCGAATCAAAACTTTCCGCATCCAAGCCCACCTCACGCTGTTCGAAAAACGATTTTTTATCCTGAAATGTAAATTCTATCGGGTCTTCAATGGTAATAATATGTTTTTTCATCGTCGAATTAATGTAATCGAGCATTGCCGCCATGGTAGTAGATTTACCACAGCCCGTCGTACCGGTAATGAAAATAACTCCGTTGCGCGCTTCGGCAATTTTCTTCAGAATAAGAGGCAAGTTGACCTCTTCCAGAGTTGGGGCTTTCCCTTTGACATAGCGTAAGGTCATCCCACGACGACCGCGTTGCCGATGTAGATTTACCCGAAAACGCCCGACATTCTCTTCTTCCCAGGCAAAATCCAAATCCCCCGTAGTTAAATATTTTTCAAGATGCCCGGGCGGCACAATCTGCTCCAGGCACTGATCCAGAAATGCTGAATCCGCGATAAAATCAACTTCAGCCAGACCACTGTCAATACGCAACATCGCGTTTTTATCTTCCCGGATATGCACATCTGAAGCACGGTTTTCTACCGCAGTAGTCAGTAAATCATGAAGGACAGATTCCATATAATATTTCCTCTTTTTAGTCTGAATGGGAATGGATAAGGGACGAATATCAAATGTATGACTTTTTTTGCAAAAAGCAAATCTGACTCACTCGACTTTTCAGGCGACTGTCCGCACTACTCCAGCAGTTTTTTTGTTGAAGGATATTTTGACAACGCGTGCAAAGCATTGGGGACGTGTATGCTTGTAGTTCAGCCTTCAGGCTGCGTAGCCCCTGCGGGCTATGAGCCCGCTTTCCCGTTCCCGGATATTCCCTAGAAAGTAGTCGGAGCTTCCAGCTCCGATCCTCCCCGTTCCCGACGGTCGCAAGCGACCGCCAACAGAACGGCAGATGTACCGTCTCGTTTTCTCTGTAGTGCCTCTCTGAGGCATCCGGTTTTGGCGAGTGCTTTTCCCGATGCTGAAATCTGGGGTTAAGCATGGTTATACGACTCCGGCGCAAAATTTTATATCTGATTTCAAAGGGCTGTCAACTCCGTGTTCGTCGGAGATCTTCGGAATTTATTTTTTTCACTTGCTAAATGGTTCCCGAGATTTATCTTATATAAAGTTTAATTTTGTCAGAAGTGCAAAGAGCACAGAGTCTTTTTCTGGTCTCTCCTGATAATCGTTAATTTCTTATCCATCAATATTTTATATTAAAATAACAATTTCAAAACCATGTTAGAATTGTCTAATCAACGCATCCGGAATCTGTTTTTGCAGCAAAGTTATCAAGATGCCTGGGCAGATTATCGTCGTGCTTTGAAGCAGCCCAACCTAGCCGCTTGGGATTATTTTATCCTTACTGCCTCAAATACTGAGCAGGCACGTTTTTATGAGCTGCAATTGCAAGTACGGCAAAAGAGTGGTAAGCTGCCGTCTCACACCCATTTTACGGTTTTGCCGGATCCGAATGGACTGCGCATCGGCTCCGGTGGTGCGACCTTAAATGTGCTGAACTATGTAGCAGAACGGGAAGGTACTCTTGCTGGACAGCGCATCTTAGTCATCCATAGCGGAGGTGATAGCAAGCGGATTCCCCAATATTCCGCCTGCGGGAAGCTTTTTTCTCCGGTTCCTCGCCTATTGCCTGACAAGCGCAGTTCGACGCTATTTGATGAGCTCCTGATAGCCGCGGCCGGCCTGGCCAGCCGTGCAAGAGAAGGCATGTTAGTGTTTTCCGGGGATGTTTTGCTGCTTTTTAACCCCTTGCAGATTGATCTGCAAATGGATGATGCCGTCGCCATTTCCTGCAAGAAAGAAGTCGAAACAGGACAACACCACGGCGTCTTCCTCAATGATGGCCAGGGCATTGTAAAACAATTTCTCCATAAAATTCCGCGCCAGCGCCTGCAGGAAGTCGGTGCCGTTGATGAGCAGGGCAGGGTGGATATCGATACTGGGGCGGTTTTTTTGGCCTATCCAGTGCTGCAAGCCTTGTATAATCTCGTTTCCAGCAATGGTAAACTGGATAAAAAACAGTGGGCTGCCATGGTCAATGATCGGGTGCGTCTCAGCTTTTATGGCGATTTTCTCTATCCCTTGGCCAGTGCTTCCACATTCGGGCAGTTTTGCCAGGAAAAAGCAGAAGGAGAACTCTGTCCCGAATTGCTGGCCTGTCGAAAGCAGGTATGGGAAGCGCTTCACCCCTTTCGCCTGAAACTAATGAGCCTAGCTCCCGCCGAATTCATCCACTTCGGTACCACACAGGAACTGCTCCACTTGGTCTCCCGGGATATTGATGCTTATGAATTTCTGGGCTGGCAACGGAAAACTGCTTGCAATGAGGCCAATTCAGACAACTTTGCTGGACGCAACAGCATGATTTGCGCAGAAGCAAAACTTTCCGACTCCTGTTATGTCGAAGACTGCATGATCCGTGGAGCAGCTAAGGTCGGGAAACATTGTGTGCTCTCCTGCCTGATCGTAAAAAAAGAAAGTATTCCAGAGAAAGTCGTACTGCATGCGTTGCTACTGAATGATAAAAATTACTGCGTCCGGATTTATGGCATTGAAGACGATATAAAAAATCTGAAAACGCTTTTTGCCCTGCCATTGGGGAAGTTTACCGGTTTTGACAGCCTTTGGGAAACTCCACTTTACCCAACTTGCAAGACCCTCTCGTGTGCGCTTCACTGCGCATTAAAACTACATCAGCAGGTACAGCAAAAAAAAGAGTTGTTAACTGGTATACATACCCAAAGTTTGCCGGAAGTATTGGAGTTAACGAAACTTTTCCCTGGACAGCCTCTGCTCAGCCTGGCGAGCAGCTTCGCCCATTGCCTCCCAGGGAAGCTGTTGCACTGGCAGAACCGGCTATCATCCAGCATCCGGATCGACCGTTTTGAACAGAAAATTCGAGAACGAAAAACACTGGAGGAAACTCTCGAAGTTTTGGAGAAAATACCGCAAAAGCAATTGGAATCCCTGGAAAATTTACAGTTGCAGTCTGATCCCAGTCAATGGTTGCGCCTTTTTTATTTTCTGTCCCATGCGCCGGAATTGGAAAAACATCGCGAACGCCTTTCCAACAAGTCTTTTGCCACTATTCGGGAAGCAATTTGTCAATCTCTGGCGAACGAAAATCCGGGACATCTGCTCCACTTCCAGCAGTCCGAAGTCGAAGTCCAGCTTCCCGTTCGGGTCAATTGGGGCGGCGGCTGGTCGGATACCCCCCCCTATTGCAATGAACATGGCGGCTGCGTGCTGAATGCCGCTGTCAAATTGAAAGGGCAATATCCCATTCAGGTCAATGTGCACAAACTTGCCGAATTCCATGTGGAATTTGCCAGTGCGGATGCGGGCACTCATGGGGTCTTTCATACTTTGGAAGAACTGCAGGATTGCCATAATCCCTTTGATCCTTTCGCTCTGCATAAGGCAGCCCTGCAGGCCTGCGGTATCATACCGGCTCATCAGAAGCTATCCCTGCGACAAATTTTGGAACGCATAGGCGGCGGATTGTACCTTAATACACAAGTTGACAATGTACCACGCGGCTCCGGTTTGGGCACCAGTAGCATCTTGGCTTGCGCCTGTACAAAAGCTCTCGCCAGCATCTTCGCTGAACCGCTCTCTGACGCAGCAATCTGCCGGCGGGTGCTAGCCATCGAACAGCTGATGTCAACTGGTGGAGGCTGGCAGGATCAGATTGGCGGCTTGCTGCCCGGCATCAAATTCATCCGTTCCAAGCCTGGTTGGAAACAGGACTTCGATATTGAAAATGTCGCGATTCCACTTGCGACTCAGCAGGAGCTGCAACGGCGTTTTGCCCTGATCAGCACCGGCCAAAGACGCCTGGCTCGGAATCTGCTCAGGGAAGTCACCGGCAAGTATATCTCTGCTGACCGGGTGGCCATTCGCTGTCTGCAGCAAATTCAGCGTCTGGCTGTTCAAATGCGCAAGGCGCTTGAAAAAGGCGATGTGGATGCCTTTGCTGGTCTGTTGAATAAGCACTGGGAATACTCCAAGCAACTCGACGCAGGCTGTTCGAATACCTGTATCGAACATATTTTTCTAGTCTGTGAAGATTTGTTGGCCGGGCGCTTTATCGCCGGCGCTGGCGGCGGTGGATTTCTTCAGGTCGTCTTGAAAAAGAAAGTCAGTAAAGATCAGCTGCAAACCCGTTTGCAGGAATTTTTCCCAGATAATGTGCTGCTCTGGGATAGCGAATTCGTGTTTGCAGATTAATCTCGTTTTCATAAAAATAAAAAAACTGCAGACAAAGAGGTGACACATGATTATTGATGTACATGGACATTTAGGGAACATCAACTTTGCTCCATTCTGGCAAGCCGATGCCACTGCATTGGACGAGTATTGCCGTAAGGCCGGCGTGGATTGGCTCTGCATATCTTCCTCCAAAGCGATCATGTATGACGTCCGGGAGGGAAATGCGGATCTGGATCGGGCACTACAGGAAAGTCAACACCTGCTCGGCTATGTCGTTGTCAATCCTCTGTTTCCAGAATCCCTCCAGGATTTGCAGCTGCTCGAAAAAAATTCGAAGTTTCGAGGGGTGAAAGTCCATGCGGATTATCATGGCTATGATCTAGCTTCTCCAAGAATGGCGAAGTTTCTCGATGCTCTTGCTGAATCCGGAAAGATTGACCTAATGCTGTTCCATGTCTCCTGTATGCCGGGAACCGGTTTTGCCGATGCCGTAACCGTCGCAGAATTTGCCAAGCGCCACCCTGGGGTGAATGTGATTATGGCCCATATGGCCGGGATTTTCCAAAATGGCAATTATCCCTATTTTCCGAATCAGGATAAACTGGAAAAAGTCTGCAGCATGAATCTGCCAAATGTTTACATTGATACGGCTCATTTCCTGATGTACGTCTACCCAGGCGTCATGGAAACGATGCTCAAACTCGCCGGCGCCGAAAAAATTGTTTTTGGCACGGATGCTCCCCTGCAGGGGCCTATGCAGATGCGTTTCGCCATTGAGATCATTCAAGCCTTGCCAATCAGCCAGGACGACAAAGACAAAATTCTCTGGAAAAATGCGGCTCATTTACTAAAAATCACCCTATGATCAAGCTGAAACAGCAAAATATCATCGTTCTTGGTGCCGGTCTCAGCGGTACCGCCGCCGCACAATTGGCTGCCAGAGAAGGTGCCCAAGTCTATCTTTTCGACGAAGCCCCCATGGAAAAACTGGCAGAGCATTTTGCGTCTTTGTCCGCCAGCGGAATTTGTTGCTATGCCGACTGGCGCGCCACCTGTTGGGATAACTCTTTTTCACCAGCGCTGGCCATCATCAGTCCGGGCATCAAGCCGGAAAGCAAACTTGGGAGGCTGGCTGCCAATCTGCCCTGCCCAATTCTCAGCGAACTGGCCTTCGGAGCCGCATTCTGTCCCAGCCCCATGCTGGCAGTGACAGGCAGTAATGGTAAAACAACGAGCGTGGAAATGCTGACTTACTGTCTGAAAGCCGCCGGTGCAAAAGCGATCGCCGCAGGGAATATCGGCATTCCACTTTCACAGGTGGCCTTGCAAGAGGAGAAATGGGATTATGTGGTCGTAGAGGTGAGTTCTTTTCAACTGGAATATGCTTCGGGCTTCCATCCCGCCGCTGCCGCGCTACTTAATATCACCCCGGATCACCTGGATCGACATGGTACTTTTGAAAATTACCGCAATTTAAAGCTGAAACTGCTGCAGCAAGTGCCGGAAAAGGGTCTGCTTGCTCTGAAAAAAGAACTTCTCAATGACTCTGTCATTGCCGCTGCACTCAAAAATCGTTCTTTTCTGACCTTCAGCGCAGAACCTGGTCAGAAAGCGGATTTTTGCTGCTCAGATACCGCTATTGGCACTT
>JBAXYW010000203.1:0-7684 GCA_041670605.1 Lentisphaeria bacterium | reverse complement strand
TCAATGTCACCGGATCGTCAAAATTTCTGGAAGCGATCCATAGATAATGTTTGTCATCCGCGAGGATCAGTAGCGGATATATGACGCTCTGATAGAGTTCCATCATGGATGGATTCAGACTATCGGGAGCTGTGCGGAAAGAGAAGGTGGTCGTTTTGTCGGCTGGAAGAACCCTTACCGGACTTAAGCCGCAGAGAATTTCCTTCCAAGCCGTTGTATCGAAGCCATGGCGTACCCCCAGTTTGAAGGGGCCTTCAGCATCCTGCAAGGCCTCAATCTCAACAATTTCCCGAAGATTTCCGTCCATGACCTGGTAATTTGTTCTGGCCTTGAAGGGAAGAGTCTGGTTGCGGGTGCCTTTACCGTCAAGTATATATTCCTGATCATTTTTTTGCACAAAAATGACACTGGCATTGCAGGAGGCCGGCAGAATGCTGCGTCCATCGAGGCTCAAACTTGCAAGCAGGCTGTTGTCTTCATCGATAACAGCCTCGATTCCATCCGTCGTAATACGGCGCGCGTTGGCAACGCTAAACCGCTGAGTAGGATCGAAATCCGAGCCGGGCGGAATAGCACGATGCAGTTCAAGATCATCAATGAAGGCGGCGTCCACAGCAGTGAAATTCGAGCTGGTGAGCAGAAGAACGTGTCGGACATGATTTTGAGCCGGGATGAAAACCATTTCGTAATAAGTCCACAAATCAGACAGAATATTGGCCTCGTGACGGATAACTTTCTGGAGCCGTCCTTCTTCATTATACGGCCTGACAACAATATCCAGGCGCTTGTTGTTAGGCTCAGCTACACTGCAACGCATTTGGAACGAAAGACGATATTCAACTCCCGGCTGAAGCTCTGGAAGATTCTGGCATAGCGATATCGCACCATTCGATATGTTCTTGGACTCGCCAATGATTTTAAGGCAGTTTTTGCCAAATTTGGTCTCTTCGGAGAGTGTGTGAAGAAGGGTTGCACATCCTTTCTGCTGCTGGCAACTCCAGCCCTCAAGATTGCTTTCAAAACTTCCGTTGCGCAACAGATTTTCGGCACGGATACCAAGGCAAAGTAACAGGCTGATTGACAAAAAAAACGGTTTCATGCTCTTTTCTCTTCGTGTTTTGCAGGGACAATCCTGCCATCATCAACGGGCAACCCCCATTCGAAACTGCTTTCTGTAGGACCAGAATGAAAAATTCTGCAGGTGGTAGCAAACTTTTGCCCAGTTTGAGCAGCTGGTTTCCAAGCCTGTTTCAAGAAGTTTTGTACGGTTTCAAGAGGCATGATAAGATGCCCCCTCTGAGTATTCCGTTTGCCCGGCAGCTTGTTTTCCACTTGCCTGCAAGCAGGATTCCCGTTCAATAACAATACCGTCACAGCGCGGAAAGTCTCTGGTCTGACGATTCAAAATCAGATTTTCCAGCTGTTCAGCAGCATTTCGGGTGAAGTCTTCAATGGGTTGTTTGAAAACAGTAATGGGAGGATTTAAAAAACAAGCATAGTCGGGATCATCAAAACCGATGACGGAAATGTCTTCCGGTATGCGCAGATGCAAGTCCTGCATCAGATTATAAAATGGCATGAAATCACAGTATGCGGCAATCAAAAAGGCTCGAGGGCGATCTTTACGTTGCATGATCGAACAAATCTGTTCCCGGGGAAAATCGTCGTGATAGTTTTCACGGCGGATTATCCAATCCGGATCAACAGGTAGTCCAGCTTCATACATGGCTTTCGTATAGCCGCGCTCGCGCTCCAATACAGCCGTTTTCCGGTTGTTAACCGACAACATGCCAATACGCCGACAACCATGCGATATCAGATATTGAACCGCCTGACGACAGATCAAGCGGTGATCCGTGCCAAACGATATGCTACCAAGTTGCGGCAACGCCACCCCAATGGTCACCAGCGAATAACCCGCTTGACGTAATTGCAGTAACTGGGGAATGAATTCTTCCTGCACCGAAAGAACAACGAGCCCGGAAAGATAGTATTTATGAATGGTGGCTTCGTATTCTTCCGGACGAAGTACAATCGAAATCAAATCCGCACGCCCTTCCCAATACTGATGAAGGCTCTTTAAGACCGTGCCGGTATAATAATCGGAAATCATCGTCTCTTCGTGACAGACAATGCCAATACGAAGATGACTGCTTAAATCCGTCGTGTACGAACCGGAACCGACTTTCCGTTCCAATATCCCGCGTTTGACCAGCTCATTCAAACCTCGATTGACAGTAACACTGGTAATCCCAAAATGCTCCGCCAAACGACGCTCGCTGGGCAAACGAGTGCCCGGAGGAACGCGATAACTCGTCAAATAACCCTCAATCAAACGAGCTACCTGACAGTATTTCGGTTCAGTAATACGATCGTTTAACGCAGTGTCTAAATGATGAAGCATAAATCTCCTATTAAATGCTATAGTGTACTATACATTATTTTTTTTAAAAGGCAATATGAAGTATGTCATTTTACAGATTTTATTTCTGATTAGTGCAATTAATTCACCGCGATCCAAAGCGATCGTAGAATGCTCAAGCTTTAGCAAAAAATGTATTCTGCCTGTGGATGATTATCAAAATCGGCGCCATTTTTGACAATCTCTGGCTCCATCTTCGAAGAAAAAGAAGAAACGGATTGATCTCCATGAAATCCTGATTAAGACACACAATTATGGGGCGTTGCTTCATGGGACTGCCTGGATGACAAATTTGACGCCAATTTGAATTATCATTGACACCATAAAACGGAGGTGTCCGAATTAGCTGCCACAGGTTCTTCGGTACCATGGTGTGCTCGCAACTATTACGATATAAACTACTTGCAGACATATTCCCCGGCCCGGAGGGCCGCACAGACATAACTCCGGGTGAGGCGCACGCAGTGCGCCGCAACCCGGGGTAAGAAGTTCCACTAAAACCAGCGCCCTGAGGGCGCGACCTCGGAAGATATTATAGTACGGTTCAGCTCATTTTATTTTGTATCTTCAATCATGCCGTGGGCTATAGAATGCCGGCGTCCTCGCTTGCCGACTATTCTTGAAATGCCCCTTGCAGGGCATCGCCTAGTTGTGCTTATTTCTCCTGAACGTTGCCCGGGGACTCCATATAGGTTCATCGACGGATAAGCGTTATAGACCAGAACTTTTCACACATTGATACAATACTTCTGTCCCGAAGGAGCATTATGAGAACCGCAATCAAGCACTTTTTTACGTATTCAGAGGCATTTACATTATCCTACAAATCCGCGTCAATATCGAGACGCAGAGTTTGACCATGCAGACTGCTACGAACGTGATCAAACTTGTTTTTCAACATCAGTAGTGCAAGGGACAATTCATCGGTCGTACCATCCTGTAGTTGACTATCGGCCAGCTTCGGATGCGTTGCAGTCACGCTCATCTTGATCTGCATCCGGTCATAGGTGACATCAACCGCAAACGGATTGTCCACACCGAGGACACAAAGTCCCTCGGCCACGGCATCCAACCCAAAAGTCAGTGTATTACAGAGATTTCTGGAAACACTCCATTCTTGACAAACTGATTTCAGTTGTTCGTTCAAGACAGGGATAGCGGTTGCCCCCGTACCAAACACAAAGTGCATGCGGCGCTTCATGCCGAGATTGGTCAGTACAGTCATCAGCAGCAAGATCAGCGTGCCCATCACCATCGGAGAAAGCAAGATGCTCGCCACATTTTTGGGCAGAAAGGTCCACAGTCCGGGCAACATCGTGCTGATAGAAAAGGTAATACTGATAAAAATCACAAAAATGCGACGGTCATCGAGCTCGACCGAGGCCAAAGTTGAGAAGCCGCCCGCCATGATATACGCAATGCTAAAAATCAGAACCGCCCCCAGCACCGGCTCAGGGATCTGCATCAATGCCCCCATCATGCGGGGAAAAAACGCCAGTACAATCAAAATGCCACTAGAAATATAAGCGACTTTCCGACTGGCTACCCCAGTAGCCCCTGCAATGCCGATGTTGGTTGTCGCAGTAGATTGAATGACACCCCCCATAACACCGGCGATCATGGCTCCGAGCCCGGAGGCACGAATCCCGTTTTCAATGCTCCGCCAATCCGGACGCTCGAAATTTGGATCGCTGATTTTCTGCATCGCAGAATAATCGCCAATATTGTCGACAATGGCTGCGATAGTTACAATGGTAAACGGAATGACGACACGCCAATCAAAAGCAAAAGTAAATTTTTCCGGTATTGGCAAACGGACAAATGGCGTATCACTCAAGGCCGAGAATGCCTGCCAATCCATAAGACCGCTACAGGCCGCAAGAATAAAACCGGCGGCGATTCCGAACAGAACCGCATAGGATTTGAGTTTGCGGAAAAAGATTGTACAGGCTAGCATCACCAGCAGGGAACTTGCGGCAACCGCCAAGTGTGGAGTGGAATATTCTCCACTTCGTTCATAAAGCCCCGTTCCGAGAAAATATTTCAGTCCGGTAGGGATAATACTGATACCGAGGATAAAAATCATACATCCAGTCACTTCTGGCGGGAAGATCTTGCGCATCCGGTAGGTAAAGGAGCCCAGTACTCCTTTGAATAAGCCGGAAAGAATAGTCATTCCGTAAACTAGAGGCATTCCGCCGAGTTGAGCAGCATAATTGCAGGCTGAAAGTGCTGCCGAATCCGAGACCGACATGTCCATCCGCGCACTTCCCAGATATTTGCTCGGCAAGGTTTGCAGAATGCTGGTGATCCCGATCGACAACAACGCCAGCGAGAGAAAAACTCCCGCCTCGCCCGGGGTAAGACCGGCAGAACGAGAAATCGTTACCGGCAATGCCAACCCTAAGGAAAGCACCAATAGCATGTGCTGAATGGATGAAAAAATCAACAGTACCGGAGGCGGTGTATCCGCCGGACCATAAAAAACCTCTTTTTTTACCTCTTTTTTGTTTTCCATTTACTTCAAACCCTACTGTGTAGAAACAATGATTTTATTTAGAAAAAAAATGCAGGATGATTTTACCGTATTACTATCCACCGGTTTCTTGGTTTTTGTGGAAGATTTTTCGTTTTTCGGGATAAAAACAAACGACGATACGGGATACCGGCGAAGATGCCGGCGCTCCATCGCTCACGCTTGCGCAACAGTGCTAGAGAAAAAAATTCTTCCATGCCGGCGAGGATACCGTCCGTATGTCCGTGTGTCCGTGTCTGCTAAGGGTTCAGGGCTCGCGGACTTCGATTTTGTGTTCATTAGAATTGCCTTTCAATTCCGGTGCGTAGAAGCCACAGATGCGTGCTGGCAAAGCGGAAAATTTTCCTGGGGTTTCGGCTTTCAGGCGGTATTGGAGGCTATGCTTGCCATGGGGCAGCATTTTCACAAAGAAGGCCACTCGGTCATCCCGGAATTCCACGTATGCCCCTAAGGGATTTCCAATATATCCTGACTGGTTATTCACGGCTTCACAAGCTGCTGCTTTGAAGTCCTCGATCAGCAAGTATTCATAATCATTTTTGCTTTCGACAAGCAGTTCGATTTCCAGCAGATCACCACTGTTGATCTGCGCTCCAGTTGCCAGTTTTTCCCGCCGGTATTTTTCGCTTTGCTTATTTGTCGCCTGGCCACGCTGATCAGGCACCTGGATGCTTTCATCTTCCCGATGCAATCGGTAAATTTCCCTCTCGATACGGACTTCCAGCCCGGCCTTGCGTAGAAAATCTTCGACACTAAAGTATTCGAGATAGGCATTGAAATACAGGGAGCCCTCTCCAGTTTTCCGGATTTCGAGTTCATGTTCACCCGGCGTCAATACGTCATCTACCAACAACAAGCGATTGGGAGCCGTGAAAAAATTCTTGCGGTCATAATGGGTATTGGCCAGCTGTTGTCCATCCATCCAGACTTCAACCAACATATCGCTCTGCAATTCGCCGCTGGCGGCAAGGTAGGCGCTAAACGCTTCAATAATGGCAGCAGTATCCCGGGTCGACCGCCAGTATGTGCCATGCCTACGGTTATTCAGCAGATATTTCACCAAGCGGGAAGCCAATTCACTTTTACCCTCCCCAGTTTCTACCAGAAGACGCAAGAAGATTGCCTGCGTCTCATTTTCATCACCATACCAATACCACCAATAGCTATTGGTGCCCAGATTCAGCCAAGCGGTCTGATTTTCCTCATCCTGTTCAACAAACTGTCGCAGATTGCGGATCAGCTCAGCCAAATTGGATGTGGCTGACACCTCACTCGTGCCGGACTGACGAAGAAATTCCCATTCTCCGCAAGCCAGCAAGGCTTTGCCATACGGTGAAAGCAGCTTCTTGTCACGAAACAGGAATTCCGCCATCTGGGCGTTATAGCGTGGGGGCTCCGTCTCACAGAGGACTTTGAACACTAAAACATCCAAGTGATCAATATGGCTTTTTGAGGGAATCTTGTTTGGAGGATTTTGCAGTTTACGCAATTCTTCCTGCTGATAACGTAAGAGCCAATCCACGCCGGATTGCAGCAGTTCCTCAGAAATTTTAACTTCGCATTTCTGCGCCATTAGTAAACCATGTACAACCTGGGCCGTCATGTGCGGTAGCGCAATTTCGCCCCAGCCGCTAAACCAGCCCCAACCGCCATCTGCACAACGCATTGCTGCTAAATCAGCAAGTCCCTGATTGACAATCTTATCCATCTCCACTTCCGAAAAAACTGGGGAAGCCTGGTTTTCTTTACGGAAATATTGCTGTGCGCGTTCTTTTGTATCACCCAATTCCTGGGGATTGAGATGTGTCTTCTTTTGTTCCAGTTCCTGCAGGGATACCCCGAGCTTCTGCAGCGTCATACGGGTCAGCACGGCGGGCAGGAAGCGATTCAGCGTCTGTTCCGTGCAGCCATAGGGGTAATCCAGCAGATACGGCAGAGCATCCAGCATGGCAAGAGCCAGACTGGGAGACCAAGACAGCTGCAGTTGCGCTGTCGCCGCCCGGATTTCCGCCGGCACCTGAAACTTGACTTTTCCAGTATTCTGTTGCGGGCGGATGACGCCGCAGAACGGTTGTTGTTGCTGCATGCCATGCACCTTGACCGGGAAACGTTGTTCGACGGCGTCGGAAGCCTCTGCACTCAAAGCCTTCATGCGAATCAATGCCTCGCCGCTTTTGACGACTTTGACACGCCAGTTAACCAGTGCTTCACCGGAAACTGCAATCGTCAGCTGGCCTTTGGCCTGTTCGGTCGGCAGCAGTTCCAGGCAATCTCCTTCTAATTCCAGCAAAGTATGAACCTTGACGTCGTTGGGCAATTCATGATGAATCACCGCGCTTAAAACCACTTCATCTTTTTCGACAAAAAAACGAGGAGCAATCAGACGTACCAGAAGTTTTTTTGAGGAGATCAGTTCCGTTTCCGCTTCCCCGACTTGGCATTGTTCGCCCATGGCCCACGCTTTGACTTTCCAAGTCGTCAGACTGTCCGGCAAGGGAAATACTACTGTTGCGCTGCCGTCGGCAGTACTTGTCAGATTAGCCGCCCAATATGCGGTATCGGCAAAATACTTCCGCACATAGGTTTCTGCCAGAGCCGGAGCCCCCGCATCCTCGGCTTCACTTCCCAAGCCTTGCATTTTCTCTTCTCTGATTGGCATATTGGCCGGGGCTGGCAGCGTGCTGCTGGAACGACTGCCAGCTTTCATCACCTGGCGGCTCATACCG
>JBAXYW010000202.1:0-7685 GCA_041670605.1 Lentisphaeria bacterium | reverse complement strand
GGTCTGGCGATGTTGCCGTTGTTGCAGCGTGAATTTGTTGAGAAGCGGAATTGGTTGAGTAACGAGGACATGGTTGATACGGTGGCGATTATGCAGGCGATGCCGGGCATCATTGCCATGAATATGGGCGTTCTGCTGGGCTACCGGGTGGCTGGATTCTGGGGGGCGCTCAGTGCAATTGCTGGCAGTCTGCTGCCGCCTTTTTTGGCGATTGTCCTGCTGGCGACTCTGATTATGTCATTGCAGGGTAACCCGATCCTAACGCAGGCCTTTCTGGGCGTACGGGCTGCGGTCTGTGCCTTGATTTTGCTGGCTGTGTTTAAGATGGGGCGGCAGATTTTGAAGGGAGCTTTCGAAATAGTTCTTACTGTGGTTTGTTTCTCTGCGCTGGTTTTTGCCAATGTCAATGCGATCTGGATGATTGTGCTGGGAATTCTGGCGGGTTTTACACATTATGCTGTGCAAACCCGGAAGATGAAAAAACAGTTTAGTGCAGGGGAGGGCGAGCAATGAGCGTTCTCCAGCTGTATCTGCTTTTTGTCAAGATTGGAATCTTTACCTTTGGCGGTGGTTTTGCCATGATTCCTTTCTTTTATGATGAACTCGTTCTGCGACACGCCTTAATGACGAGCGAAGAATTTGCCAATATGGTGGCCTTGGCTCAAATCACTCCGGGGCCGGTGGGGCTGAATGCCGCGACCTATATCGGCTATCAGCAGTTTGGCTTTTGGGGGGCATTGGCTGGCACCCTGGGGGTGACGACCCCCTCGTTGACTTTTGGCATAGCCGTTGCCGTCTTCATGCAGTCCTTTAAGGAAAATTGCCTGGTCAAAGCTGCCCTTACAGGAATCCGCCCGGCCACCCTCGGACTCATTGCCGCCGCTGTGATTTTCTTCGCGGATACCTCTCTGTTTACCGCTCCGTTGAAGAGCCTTTGGTGCGGAGCAGAATCCTTCGGTATCGATTGGCGGGCAGTACTGGTTTTTACGACAGTACTGTTTGTGGAATGGCGCTGGCAATGCAATATGATCTGGATACTGCTGGGATCTGCCGTGTTGGCCTGCCTGCTGGCTCTGTTCTGAGGACGAACACCGACGAACGAAGTTTGTCTGAGTGTCTGTTGTTGATTTTTTATTGCTTGTATTGAGAAGGAAGCATTATGAGTTTACTTCAATCTGTTCAAACTGCGATTACGGATGGGAAGCGGTTTTTTCTGGATGAATTATGGTCGAAGGACTTGAATACCCTGCCTGGGTTGCGGCGTTTTTTCTTTTCGTTGTGCCGGATTGGGATGATTGTCGGGCGGGATTTTCAGAGCAACAAATGCAGTCTTCAGGCATCTGGGCTGACGTACATCACTCTGGTTTCGATGGTGCCGATTTTGGCGATCATGTTTTCCTTTAGCAAAGGTCTGGGCATGCAGAACCGCTTGATGTCGGTGCTGGGACTGGAAGCGCTTGAGCAGGTTGAAATGGTCGATGGAGTGAAAGTCACAACGACGAAATTTCAGGTTATGCAGGTGACAGATACAGCCGCCCTAGAGGAAAATCCGGACTCTTGGACGGAAAGCGAGGTACCGGTATCGGTACCGGTACCGGTAGCTGTTTCGTCTGAGGAGAACGAGCCGGAATTCAGAGCGCCGACGGAAAAAAATGGGGCTTCTGATGGGACTATCGCCAGCAAACTGCCGGCGCCGATGCAGAAGGTGCTGGTGAATATTTTCACTTATGTGGAAAAAACCAGTTTTGCGACGTTGGGTCTGGTTGGTTCTCTGTTGCTGCTAAGCACGGTGATTCTTTCGATGGCGAAACTCGAGAGTAATTTCAATACCATCTGGGGCGTTAAACAGAGCCGCCCAATAGCGCGAAAGATCAGCGAATATCTGGTGGTCTTGATTCTGATGCCGATCGTCTTTCTGGCGGCCACCAGCGTCAATGCCATCCTCTCCTCCAACAGCATTCTGAATTATCTTGCGCAACACGCTAGCACATTGGAATGGCTCATTCGTAAATTCGTCGTTTTGGTGGCGATGCTTTTTGTGGCAGGCGGCTTTTCTTTTTTCTATGTCTTCATGCCCAATACCAATGTCAAGATTTTTCCGGCGGTGGCAGCCGGGATCGTTACCGGTATCATGTGGTTTGCGGTTTATTGGGCGTATATTGTTCTGCAGGTCGGCTTGACCAATTACAATGCTATTTATGGTACTTTCGCGGTTGTTCCGTTTTTCCTGGCTTGGCTTTATACAAATTGGAGCATCATCCTGATCGGGGCGGAAATCAGCTTTGCAGTACAGAATTATCGTACTATGCCTTGGGAAAAAACCTCTGAACGGGTTTCGCCCTGGGCTTGCACGATCCTGGGGATTCTCGTGGTATTGAAAACCTGTCAGGCTTTTCACAAGGGAACCGGGGGCTGGAAAGCATTGGATTTTGCCCGGGAAAACGGAATCCCATCGCGCATTATGCGGACGGTTCTTGAGACTTTACAGCAGGCTCGGATCATCCTTCCGGTGGTTCGTGATAACAAGGATGATGTCTGTTTTCTGCCGGGTCGGGTGCCGGAGCATCTCACGCTGGCGATGATCGAAGACGCTTTCCGTAATACGCATAGTCATGATGCGGAAGTATTCATGAAGCATTTGCCGGTAAAAATGAAGGATCATTTTGCTCATGTGTATCAGCATTATCAAACCGAGCTTTCCAGTCAGAATTTTCATGATCTGGTACAGGCGATTCCTGAGGAAAATAGATGAATTTACTGAGCATTATTCTGATTTTTTTGTTTCTGCAGGGGCTGGCCATGGCTCAGCCCCTCAGGACAGTCTTTGTCAGTGTGCCACCGCAGTTGGAGGCCGTGCAGAAGATTGCTGGAAGCGAAGTCCAGGTTGAAGTCTTGGTTCCGCCCGGTATGAATCCGGAGAATTATACGCTCCGGGCGAAGACGATTTCCGCTTTGTCACGGGCTGATGCCGTGTTTCTGATCGGGGTGGAATTTGAAAATGTTTTGCGCACCCGCTTGGAAGGCACTCTGAAAACCGGGGCTTTGGTGGAAACGCGTTCTGGAATGACCTTGCGCAGCATGGAGGCTCATGCCGATTCTTCCCATGCCGCTCATCAGCAAGGAAATGATCCCCATGTCTGGCTGGATGTGGACAACATGATTGTGTATGCCAGGCAGGTTGGCGCGACCTTCAGCCGTCTTGATCCCACAAAGCAAAAGGAATATGCTGAGCGCACGGAAGAGTATTGTCAGGAGTTGCAACGACTGAAAATACAGATTGAAGAGCTGCTGTCGAAATATAAAGGTCGCCGGATTCTAGTGGTGCATCCCGCCTTCGGATATCTTCTGGATTCCTTCGGTATTGGGCAGCTTTCAGTCGAGAAGGCGGGTAAGGAACCTGGCGCCCGTCAGCTCAGTCAACTGCTGCGCACTGCCAGAGACGAAAAGCTCCGAGTGATTTTTACCCAGCCCCAATTCAGCGACAAGTCTGCCCGGATTCTGCTGCAGCAGCTCTCCTGCAGTATTTTGACATTGGATCCCTTGCCTGAACCCTATTGCCAGGGGATGTTGAAATTAGCTCACGTTCTGCAACGAGGCTTGAACGAACCATGATGACCCAAAGTTCCGATATGAAAACACAAGCAATCTGCGATTCTGAAGATTTCGTTATTGAGGTGGAAAACGTCTGTTTCCGCTATGAACAGCAGGAAGTCCTGCATAATATCAATCTGAAAATCCGGCAGAGAGATTTCGCCATTCTAGTCGGCCCAAATGGAGGTGGGAAAACCACACTGCTACGCCTGATTCTGGGCTTGCTGGAACCACGGTATGGAAAAATCCGGGTGCTGGGGGTCAGTCCGCAGGAGGCTCGTCGCCATGTCGGATATGTGCCACAGTCTTTACAATTCGATGCCGCTTTTCCTGCTACTGTACAGGATATCGTGCTGATGGGGCGGGTGGAACGGCATTGGTTCGGTCCCTATCACCGGCATGATTTTCAGATTGCACAGAATTGCCTCTGGCAGGTTGGTTTGGGCGAATACGGGAAACGCTCTTTTGCGTCGCTTTCCGGAGGCGAGCGGCAGCGGGTGCTGATTGCTCAGGCTTTGGCTTGTGAACCGGAACTTCTTTTTTTAGATGAACCCAATGCCAACCTTGATGCGGCAGGATCACAAAGGATCTATGAACTTTTGCGTGAGCTGAACAAAAACTTGGCTATACTGTTGGTTTCTCACAACTTGAATACGGTTGAATCCTATGCCAGCCATATCATCTGTGTCAATCATACTGCCGACATGCATTGCCTAAAGGATATTAGCACGAGTGCCGACGGTTTTTGGACGCATCTACGACATGATGTCAATTGCCCGGTCAGCTCGAATTCCAATGTCGCAGCCTGTTGCCAGGATTGTCATCTTGGACAACCTGACAGTGAGCAAGAGGAACGGCCATGATGGAACAATTTATGCAGGATTTGCAGGCGCCGAACAGCCTGTTGCGCTTGACGGTCTGGGCGATTGTACTGGCCTCGATTGCCTGCGGTATCATTGGCAGTTATGTAGTTGCCAAGCGTTGCAGTTATATGGTTGGGGCGGTATCACATTCGCTGCTTGGAGGGATTGGGCTGGCTCGTTTTTGTCAGCTGCAAAAAGGCTGGCACTGGTTTTCGCCGCTGCTGGGTTCCATCTTTGCTGCAGTCGTGGTGGCTGTACTGATTAGTTTTCTGACTCTGCGGCGTAGGCAGCGGGAAGATGCGGTACTCAGCGCCATTTGGGCTTTGGGTATGGCGCTCGGTTTGAGTTTTATCTATGCCATCCCGGGCTATCCGGAAGACTTGCAGAGCTACCTGTTTGGAAATATCCTGCTGGTAGCCCGCCGAGATGTCTGGCTGATGGCTGGTATGAATGTGCTGATTCTACTTTGTGTCTGGCTGTTTCACAACCGCTTTGTTTGCCTTTGTTTTCATGAAGAATGGCTGACTCTGCGCGGAGTGCGTACTGGCCTTTTTCAATTGCTGCTGTATCTTTTAATTTCGCTGACCGTCGTTCTTCTGTCGCAGATTGTTGGTATCATCCTGTGCTTGGCGCTGTTGATTCTGCCGTCTGCCACTGCAGCTAATCTGCGTCGCAGTCTGCCCGCGATCATGCTGCTGGGGATTCTGATTTGCCTGAGCAGCTCACTGGGTGGATTGATGCTTAGTTACCATTATGACCTGCCGACCGGAGCAACCATTGTGGAAATTATCGGAGCCATTTATCTGTTGACCGCCTTCGGATGCTGGACCGTTAAAAAATTCCGCTCGTTGAAAGTTCAGGCCTTGGCAGCAAACAGGAGTTGATGATGCCCCAGGAAAGCAAAATTGTTCCTTTGGTGAAAGACTTGGCGGACATCCTGTCCCGGATTCAGAACCGAGAGGAACTGGAGACTTTTCTGCAAGGTTTGCTGACGCCCTCAGAGATTGAGGAAATCCAGCTTCGCTGGCAACTGTTGACGGCATTGGCCGAAGGGCAGACCCAGCGCTATATCAGCAGCCAGCTCGGCATCAGCTTAGGAAAAATTGCCCGTGGTTCCCGCCTGATGAAATATGGCGACGAACAATTCGTCAATACCGTCCGGCGTATCCATTGCGAACGGAATACACCGGCTTCCTGATAAAAAAAGAATTTCGCGATTTTCGCAAGGGTGGGACAGTGTCTGTCTGCTGTTTATTCTGGGGTTCCGGCGGTAATTTCGGTCAACAGTTTATTGACGGTGATGCCTTCAGCCTCGGCACGGAAATTAGTGATGACCCGGTGTCTCAACACCGGCAGGAGCAGGGCGCGGACATCTTCGCAGCAGACATTGCGGCGTCCTTGCAGCAGGGCACGTGCCTTGCCGGCCATAATCAGAGCCTGTGAGGCGCGGGAGCCGGCGCCCCATTTGACCATCTCATTGACTTTTGGAGAGGCATTTTCGGTGCCGGGTCGGGTGGCGGCGCACAATCGGACAGCGTAGGAAATCACATTGCCGGATACCGCGACTTCGCGAACCAGTTTGCGAATGGTCAGCAGGTCGGCGGCATTCAGGAGCGGGGTCAGGACTGCTTGTTCCGGACGGGTGGTTTCCCGTACCATGCGCTCTTCCTCGACAATCGGCAGATAATCCATGACGACATTCATCAGGAAGCGATCCAGTTGGGCTTCGGGCAGGGGATAGGTGCCTTCCAGTTCAATCGGATTCTGGGTGGCCAGTACAAAAAATGGGGCATCAAGCAGATACGTTTTGCCGCCGGTGGTGACGTGTTGTTCCCCCATGGCTTCCAGCAAAGCTGACTGGGTTTTCGGGGGAGTCCGATTGATTTCATCGGCCAACAGGATATTGGTAAAGACCGGGCCTGGTATAAAACGGAAGGAGCGTTCGCCGGTTTGCTGGTTTTCTTCCATGACTTCTGTACCGAAAATATCGGCTGGCATCAGATCCGGGGTGAACTGGATGCGTTTGAAGGTCAGCGACAGCAGTTGCGCAATGCTCTTAACCAGCAAAGTTTTGCCCAGTCCAGGCACCCCGGTCAACAAGGCATGCCCGCCGGCAAAGATCGTGGCGACGATTTGTTCAATGACTTCCTGCTGCCCGACAATGACTTTCGCCAGTTCGTTTCGTAATTTTTCGGCAGTGCTGGCGACCGTTTGTACTGGGTCGCCGGAGAAATTAATTTCCATGATTAAAGATCCTGGCTCTGGTGGAAAATTGGGTTTCAGCGATTAAACTTAATATGTTTACCCGGCCGTTAATTTTACTAATATAAAACAGGACAAGGAACAATGCGAGTTATTGAACCTCATATTCACATGATTGCCCGTACGACTGCGGATTATGAACGTATGGCTCTGATGCATACGGTGGCCTGCTGTGAACCGGCCTTCTGGGCGGGGTATGATCGCACATCCGCACAGGCTTTCTATGATTATTTCACACATATTACGACCTTTGAACCGACTCGTGCCGCTCAATACTTGATCAAGCACTATTGTTATATCTGTATGAATCCCAAAGAAGCCGAAGATGTCGTGCTGTCCCGGGAGGTCATCTCCTTTATTCCTGAATTCCTGGCCAAAGACAATGCCATCGGGATCGGCGAAATCGGCACTAATCGGAATACCCGCAATGAAATGATGATTTTTGAAGAGCAGGTTGATCTGGCGATTCAACTCGGTCAGCTGCTCTGGATCCATACGCCGCATTTGAATGACAAATTAAAAGGTACAAAAATGATGCTGGATGCTCTGAAGGGGCGCCCTGGGCTCAATCCCGATCTGGTTTGTTTTGATCATATCGAGGAGCATACGGTTGAGCTGGTGCTGGATGAGGGCTACTGGGCTTCCATGACCATCTATCCGATTACAAAGAATTCTCCGGCTCGGGTGGTTGATACCATCGAAAAATATCCCACGGGGCGTCTGATGGTGGATGCTTCCGGCGATTGGGGACCATCGGATCCCGGAACGCTGCATCAGGCTGTTTTTGAAATGCGGCGACGTGGCTATGCGGACGTCGCAGTCGAAAAAATATTCTTTGAAAACCCCCGGCAATTCCTCTCCCAAAATCCGAAATTCAGCGTGTAAAGCCGGGTTATCCTATCCGGGCAGTTGTTTTATTGGGTGGGGTGGCTTTACTCCCGCACTCCACATAAGTGTGTCTATGGATTT
>JBAXYW010000201.1:0-7709 GCA_041670605.1 Lentisphaeria bacterium | reverse complement strand
TTCGTACGCCGCAAGATGCGTTAAGTCTAGCTAGGCGAATGTTCGGATCCGGTATTTCTTGTTTCGATCAATGGAGTTACTTCAAGGATACGCTGCGGAAATGGCGTAAACGGATGGTGCCGACCGCAAAACTGGCCAATGCGTTTGCCCATCTGTTGGTAAAACCCGGTTTTGCTCGTATGTTTGGATCGGAAAAAGGGTATTTGTATTTTCAAGATTTCGTTCCGAAAAATAGCTACGATATTCGGATCATTGTGATCGGAGAACGTGCGATTGCAATTAAGCGTTATTGTCGTGCTAATGATTTTCGGGCGTCGGGCAGCGGAATAATCGAGTACACTAATGGCAGCGAAGAGCGCCGTTGTGCCGAAATCGCCTTTGAAACGGTTAAAAAAATGCGGACTCAATCCTGTGCGTTCGATTTCGTTTTCCGAGATGGCGAACCTCTTATTGTCGAATTGAGTTATGCATTTACGGAAAAAGCCTATCGCAAGTGCCTGGGATATTGGGATGGTGCGCTTCAATGGCATAATGCGGCGGTTGAGCCGGCCGTTTGGATGCTGGAAGATTTGTTGGCACGACAGAAGATGTAATATGCTCTCAAAATATTTTTCATGGCTGCAATTTGAAATTTCGGAGCGTCGAACGGGGATCATCCTGTTCGGTATCGTCCTTTTGGGATTGACGCTCCGGGTTGTACATTGGTATTTGGAACCCTCGATTTCACGTGATGGGGCGTATTATCTGTTCATTGCGCGGCAATGGTACGAATGCGGATCTCTGAACGAAATTATTAGCGCAACAGCTGCCAATGGGGATCATTTCTATATTCCTCCATTGCTGCTGGCGTTGTTGCGAAGTGCAATGATCTGTCATCTGGACCCGGAAAAGACCATCTGTATTCTCAATATCGGATTGAGTACGGCGCTGGTAGTGCTGGGGTATGCTCTATGCCGTGTTTTGAATATGGTAAAGGAAGCTGCCCTTGCCGCGGCACTGCTTTTGGCAATGCATCCGGGACTGATTGATTTGTCCCATATGGTGCAACGCGAAACCCTTTTTCTTTTTTTCGCGACACTGATGATTTTTTTGCTGTTGCAAAGCGAAATTAGGAAATGTCGGCCTTTGTTGTCTTGGGGATGTGCCGGGGCATGTTGGATGTTGGCGTTTTTCTCCCGTCATGAGGCATTGGAACTTGTGTCCATGATATTGTTTATTGCTGGATGGTATGCGATCACCCGACGCTCGCTACGTCGGTCGTTACTGAAAAAGGGATTGGTTTTCGTCGCGAGTGGCGCATTGATGTTGATTGCATTGAATTGGTGGTGTCAAATCCCGGTGGAATACTATCAGAGTGCGTTATCTTTCCGCTTGCACCAAGCCGGAATAGTGGAGACGAAGCCGTGAACTTGCTGAGGGTTGTATTTTCCGAAGTTTTTCCTCCTTTGTTTGTGGTGGCACTCTGCGGAATTGGATTGTTCTTTTCGCACGTTACCCAAAAGGAACGTCTCCAACGGATGCTCTTGGTACTGGGTTGCGGATGTTTGTTTGTGCTGTTTCGCATGGGAGGACATAAACTTTCCGGTCGGTATGTGGTTATATTGATTCCCGTGGCGACGGTGGTGGCTGTTTATGGAATTTATGGCGCCCGGTGGCCGTTGTGGCTTAAACGCCTGATCGTATTGTTGCTAGTTGTTGTTGCATTGGGAAAGACTGCCCGAATCAATCGATACAACAACGATTACGCTACGCTCTGTCGGCAAATACGAGCGGATGCGGCCAAATACAAAAGCCCGATTATTGCGGATTTCACAGGACATGTTCCTGTGGTGCAATATTATTCCGGTATCTCTGCTGTATCTTTCGTTAATATTCCGCTGGGTAAGACTATATCTGAAATCATTGGCAATTTTCTGCAGGATTATCGTTACCGCGGCGATGTATTGTATGTAATCATCAAAGCCGCTGCCGCCACGTCCCCCCTAGCAGCAGACGCGACGACTGTTCGCAATGGTGATTGGGAATTGTTTAGTTCGGAATACGACAGTAACCGACACGATCGAAAACTATGGGTGTACTGTTTTTTGCCTCATATACTGAGGCTGGATGTGGGAGCTGAAACAAGCAGTGCTGAAGCGGCTGCTCTATACCGGACTGGCTTTGAGAAAACGGAATCATTTGATGCGCATCGGGAGCAAAATGGAAAAGTTTTGCTGAAACGCGGAATATCGTTTTTTTCTAATTCGGTGAATTTGCCAGTGGGATGGAAACCGAATCCATCCCATGGTTATGTGCGTGACTGCCGTGGCGAGGTGGAAGTGGTATCCGAACCCGTGCTGAGTGGTAAGCGTTCGTTGCGCATGAAATCGGGAAACGTAATTTCGCTTGTATCGCCGAATGTTGACATAGTTGCATGTGAGCTTCAAGTCGGGTTGCAAGGACAAGCGTTGACATCATCCCGTTTCGGAATTATGTTGTATGTATATGACGGTAAACGTTACGAGAAATCTCTATTTAGCGGTTATGTGACGGTAATCGATAAAAAAAAGAAACATTATGAGTTTGTATTCGTGATGGATCCCGATATGTTGAAAAAAAGCGTTCGAGTTTGTCTGGCTTTATGGGATGGTGAAATGATTTTTGATGATATTCTACTGACTAGCAGAAAAATTGAGGGGACTCTGGGGCAATGAAAATTCTGGTGAATGCGCTCTCCGCACGTCAGGGTGGAGGTCCGACATATATTTTCAACCTGATCCGTCACCTGCCGCGTGACCAGTATGAAGTAGTTATTCTGGCAGGCCCTTACAATGCGGAAAAGTTTCGCCAAGCGGCCGGAGATGATCATCCGAATCTGCGTATTGAAATTTTACCGCTGAAAGAAAACGCTGTTTTGAAGCGAAGCTTATGGGAAATTTTCGCCCTGCCCGGCTACCTGAAAAAAAATGGGTTCCAAGTTTATTATGCACCTGGAGGAATGATGCTTACTCGGATGCCGCGAGGGATCACATCGGCAACGGCATTGCGTAATATGTGGCCGTGGAGTGTCGAGCTAAGCCGACGTTACCATCGCCCGTTTCGAGAAACGTTAAAACATTGGCTATATCGGCGTCTTTTTTTGTTGTCGTATCGCTTGGCGGACAAGGTTGTATTCATTTCCCGTCATTCGATGTCCTGTGTGGAACAATACTATCCGGCGGTCAAAAACAAATCCATCTTGATACCGCATGGTTTGGACGAGCAATTTCTCGTGGCGACGGGTGGAACGGAAGCAGTCGAACGCGCCGGATTGAAACCATTCGGCTATTATCTTTATGTTTCTCAATACAACTTTTACAAATCGCATAAAGAAGTCATTTCGGATTGGGAGCTGCTGAAACAGGCAAGTTTTCCGTATCCGCTGGTATTGGCTGGACGAATCACGGACAGCTCATATGGTTTGGAATGTGCAAAGCTGATGCAAGACAAGAAGCTGACCGATGCAATCATCGTCATCGACCAGATCCCGCACGAGAAGTTGCCGGAATTTCTGCGGAATGCCCGAGCGATTATCTTTGCTTCAAGTTGTGAATGCTGTCCGAATATATTGCTGGAAAAGATGGCATCGGGGCGTCCGGTTTTTTGCGATACCATACCGCCGATGCCGGAATTTGGTGGAAATCATCCTTATTATTTTGACTTGTATCAACCTGGCGACTTAGCACATGTGATTCTCGAAGCAGAAAAAAATCCGGCGGAAATGGAGCGATGCGGGGAACAGACCAAGAACTATGCTCAAACAAACTTCCGTTGGGCGAACACGATAGAAAAAACCTTGAACTTTATTTGTCAATCAACAAAGCTAAAATGAAAAAACTGCCAATTACCATTCTCATTCCTACTCTCAATGCTGAGGCCCATCTTTCGTATCTTCTGGATTCCATTGAGGATACAGTCGAGGATATTTTCATTGTCGACAGTCGTAGTGTGGACAAAACAGTGGATATTGCGTTGGAACGTAACATCAAGATCATTCAACGCCCGTTTACAGGATTCGGGGATCAGTTGCGCTGGATGATGACAAGGTTACCAATAAAAACTCCGTGGTTGTTTGTGATGGCTCAAGATGAGCGTTTTTCAGATTCGCTCAAAGAAACATTGCGCAAGCTTTTCGCCACTCTGCCGCCGCTGAACGGATATACGGTGAAGTGGCGGTTATGGTTTATGGGACGACCGCTCCACGCGACGGTTGATAATCTTCGATTGTTCCGAAAAAACGCTTGCCAGGTCAGCGATGTCATCTGTAATGAACATTTCCTGGTGGATGGACCGACGGGAAAGTTGGATGGTATTCTGGAACACAAGGATTCATTGACACTGTTCGACTGGTATGAAAAGCAGAATCTCTACACCTCATGGGAGGCGCTGGAGCGAATCAAGGGCAAGGGAGCACAGGAAGCCCCAAATTTGTTTGGATCCCGGTTGCAACGGAAAATGTTCTTCAAGCGCCTTTTTATCCGGTTGCCCGGAGGAAGCTTGGTCCTATTTTTCTTTTATCTGTTCAAATTTGGCGCATGGCGGGATGGGCGTGAAGGCTGGACCTGGGCAAAGTTGCGGGTGTGGGTGCACAAAACCGGAACGCTCAAAGAGCTTGAAATGCGTCGCAGCGGTGTGATTCCCGCGTTGCCAAAGGCACGTCATGGTGATTTTGATCCTCGCATTCTTCAGAGCGCATTGCAACAACAGCTTTTACCGGAAGTGGGACTGAAGTGAAAGCAGGAAAAAAAGTCGACAACGCAGTCCAGAATCTGAAGGCGGTGTTGCTGTTGGGCGTGATGGTAAACCACGCTTGGGCAGCATCCCAATACATTGTGACGCCACAATATCCGCCGTTGGCGGTATGGAGTTATGCGTCCAATGTGTTGATTATTTCAGGATTGCCGGTTTTTTTCTTTCTTTCCGGCTACTTTTCGCTCGGCGGGCAGTGGGGATTTTTCTCCGGAGAATATCGGACGCTGTTACGCAAGAAATTCTATGGATTGCTGCTCCCTTATCTCTTATGGAACGGGGTTTTCATCGTGCTGTTTCTGGCTGCGGCCACCTATTTTCCGCGCATTGCCCAGCGAGTGGAAAGCTTTGAACTAACCACGGTTTCCGGGGTTCTATCGTCCTGGCTGGGGATCGGTCGGCGTCCGATTGATGCGCCGTTATGGTTTATCCGGGATCTTCTGCTTCTTTTTCTATCCATGCCGATATGGAATTACCTGATCGAAAAATGGTCGGGTTTCGCACTGGCAGTGCTTCTGGGAATTGGAGTGCTGGTGCCGGCTGTTGGCGAATGGTATCCAAATTACTATGCGATCTGCGCCTTTTGCCTGGGAGTGTTTGCTCGGCATAAGCATTTCGATCTACATAAGTTTGAGAAACATGCATTGGCGGCGGTCGTACTGTTGCTGCTGCTCACGCTGATACAGTTTTTGTGGCCGATGGCGGTAGGAACCCGGAAGACTTCGCCACAGATTATGTGCGTGTTCAGTCTGCTCGTGATTCCTTGTTGGCTTGGGTTCATGCGCTACTGTCATTTGGACGTGAAGAATTATTTTGCTAGGATAATTACGCCGGCGGCGTTTTTTATCTATGCCGCGCACTTTCTGGTCTGCTCGACTCTGCTCCACATACTGGCGGTGCATATTCCGGCTTCCCCTTGGCAGATGGCGGTGTTATACGGGATCTTCCTGTTTGGCGGCGGTAGCATACTGCTGGCAACGTTTCACCTGATGAAGCGTTTTATGCCTTGGGGATTGCGCTGGTTTATCGGTGGCAGAATTTAATGATCATGTGGAGCTATAAGCGAAACGAAGGAATATAATGAAACAAATTATTCAAGACTTGAAAAAGGGGACCACGATACTCGAAGAGGTTCCTGTACCGCTGGTTAAAAGAGGACATGTGTTGATCCGGACGACGAGAAGTCTGGTTTCACTGGGTACCGAACGTATGCTGGTGGAGTTCGGTAAGGCCAATTTGATCAACAAAGCCAGGCAACAGCCCGACAAGGTCAAACAAGTGCTGGATAAAATTCGAACTGATGGTTTGTTGCCTACGCTGGAAGCCGTGTTTAACAAGCTTGGCCAGCCGTTACCGTTGGGTTATTGCAATGTCGGGGTGGTAGTGGAATGCGGTAGTGGCGTCTCTGAATTTTCTGTGGGCGACCGCGTAGTCTCCAACGGTAATCATGCGGAATTCGTCTGCATCCCGAAAAATTTGGTGGCCCACATCCCGAACAATGTCTCTGACGAAGAGGCTGCGTTCACTGTTATCGGCTCTATCGGCTTGCAGGGCATTCGTCTGCTGGAGCCGCAACTAGGCGAAACGGTGGTGGTAGTGGGGCTGGGGCTAATCGGATTAGTGGCTGCAAGCCTGTTGCGTGCCAACGGGTGTCGCGTGGTCGGTGTCGATTTTGATCCAACCAAAGTCGCCATAGCGCAACAGCGTGGTATATTGGGAGTCAATCCGACGGTGGACGGCGATCCGGTAAGCTATGTTCAAAATTTGACTGGAGACGGGGCGGATAAGGTGTTGATTACCGCTTCCGCCAAAAACGACGAAGTGATTCATCAAGCGTGTGAAATGTCGCGTAAGCGAGGAAAAATCGTTTTGGTCGGTGTGATCGACTTACAATTGCGACGGGACGATTTTTACAAGAAGGAATTGACTTTTCAAGTATCGTGTTCCTATGGTGCTGGACGTTACGACGAGGAGTATGAAAACAAAGGACACGATTATCCCTTGGCCTATGTCCGTTGGACGGAAAAACGTAATTTCATGGCCATTTTGCAAGCGTTATCTAGCGGAGTGCTGTCGGTTTGTGATTTGATCACTACGGAGGTGTCGCTGGAGGACTATCAGAAAATCTATAGCAACATGCGGAAATCCGGAGACATCGCTTCCATTCTAAAATACTCCGAAGCCACACCAATTATCCGAATGGTTGAACTGTCGGAGCATTGCGCCGAGCCTTGCGTCGGAAAAATCGGCATTATTGGGGCTGGGAACTTTGTGGCCTCAACGATCATTCCGGCATTGCGACAGGCCGGCGCCAGAATAAAATACATCGCCAGTGCCCAAGGTCTGACCGCCAAGATTATGGCGCGCAAGGCCCATGCTTCTTATGCGGTGTCAGATTATCGTGAAATTTTGGGAGATCCGGAAGTCGGCATGGTGATCGTGGGTACCCGCCACAGCCAGCATGCGGCGATGGTCAAGGCATGTCTTGCCGCGCAGAAGAGCGTGTTTGTCGAAAAACCGCTTTGCCTAACCCTAGCCGAACTGGAGGAGATCACAACAGCCTACCATGCGGCGCCGGAAAATGTCACTCTGACGGTCGGCTTCAACCGTCGTTTTTCACCGCTGGCAGTGAAACTGAAATCGTTGGCGGGAAGCGGTGCCAAAAATATTGTGGCGACTATGAACGCAGGATTTATTCCGCCAGATGCCTGGATTCAAGACCTTGAAGTGGGCGGTGGCCGGATCATCGGCGAAGCTTGCCATTTGATTGATCTGTGTTCGTTCTGGGCCGGAAGTCGAGTCACTGCGGTCTGCATGAACAGTCTGGGGGTGACACCGATGGAAAATACCGATAATGTCTCCATCTTGTTGAAGTATGAAAACGGTTCGAATGCAACGGTGCATTACTTTGCCAACGGCTCCAAATCTTATGCAAAGGAACG
>JBAXYW010000200.1:0-7745 GCA_041670605.1 Lentisphaeria bacterium | reverse complement strand
CGCTAGCTCCCGCTTTGCAAACCTTTTCACGCCATCGTACTCCATAACGCCTACCGGAACCACGCAGAACTACAAACGTGCGTATCCGACGAACACGCCTGTTCCGAAATAGCCGGAAACGGGAAAGCGGGCTGAAGCCCGCTGGGGCCACGCAGACTGAAGTCTGAACTACAAACGTGCGTATCCGACGAACACGCCTGTTCCGAAATAGCCGGAAACGGGGGAGCGGGCTGAAGCCCGCTGGGGCCACGCAGACTGAAGTCTGAACTACAAACGTGCGTGTCCGACGAACACGCCTGTCCCGAAAATGCGTTCCTATCGCAGAGTGTAATTGTCCGGGAACGGGGAGGATCCAAAGCTGGAAGCTCCGGCTACTTTCCTATGCTTTCACAGCAATTCCTATGTTTTTTAGGATTTTCTATGCATTCATGGAGCCTCCATGACTTTTTATGATAGTGTATGATTCTGCTTGAAAATTCACCCCGAGAAGCTATTTTTTCATCGTCACACAGAAATCAGCCAACCCCACCCAACCAGGGGGCCTCCTGCCCTAAGTGGACGCGCGCGGGAGCAATGCACTACAAAAGGGCACAGGAAGGGGGAGTGACTGATTAGCGATGATAAGGGAGGAAGCATGTTATTTGAGGAAAAGGTGCAATCTTTACTTACGGATCTGGTGGATTTCGGCCTCTGCTTTCAGGCCTCCTCTTCCCATCCCGAAAATCAGCTTTTCGGCATGGTACAGCCTTATTATCCTGCGGAGTCGCATTCGGAACATGTTGAGCTGATTCATCTGTGCAGCGGCGAAGCCGCAATTCAAATTAATGATGCATGGTTTCCGCTGACTGCCGGACAAGCACAAATCTTTTTGCTGAATACTTTTCACAGCGAACATTTTCTGCGGGCGGAACAGTCCTATGAGCTGCTCTGGCTTTCCTTGAACCCCTTTACAATTAATCTTCATACTACCAATTACAATCCAGGACGCGGATATGGACAATCATCCTTACGGCAAAGCCTGCATCCCTTGCGCATGGAAGCCCTTTGGGATTGTATTAAAGCCCCTATGCCGGAACGTCCGCGATTTTTATCGCTGTTGTTGGAATGCTTGGACACTTGCCTGAAATCTGCAGAAGATTCTTCCGTAAATTATCATGCGGATGCCGTCGAGCTGGTTCGCCGTTATTTAGAGGATTATTACTGCCGGCAGATTCAGTTATCGGACCTGGCGGCGATGAGCCATTATTCGGCGGGTCATTTAAGCGCGATCTTTCGTGCGGCAGTCAAGATGCCGATTTATGAATATCTGTGCCAGGTACGCTTGCAGCATGCTGCGGAATTGTTGCGTTGCGGGCGACGGCGTATCAAAGATGTCGCGGCGGCGGTCGGTTTCCGCGATCAACTTTATTTCTGCCGCTATTTCCGTAAAAAATTCGGAGTCTCTCCTCGGCAATATAGCGAAGCCTGCCAGAAGTCCTGAGCTTCATTCACGAGGCGGGCTGTTTTGAGGAGGCGTGGCTTAGAAGTTCCGCTCCGGTCATCAAGTGAAAAGCGATTTTGCTGAGGCATTTCAAGTTGGCATAGGTGGTCGTTTCCGCCACCGAATGATTGGCCTTGCGCCCGGTGGCAATCACGCAAAGATCCAGGCCAGCGGCACAAAGATAATTGGCATCGCAGCCTGCATTGAAATTTTTCAACTGTGGTGACAGACCCAGTTTTTGCAATATGGATACCGTATATTGATAATGGGGCGAAGTTGCAGGCAGGGCAAACGCCGGATAGCTGCTTCCATGCGTGCATTGCAGGTGACAGCCATGTTTTTTGACAGCTGCTTGCCAGCAAGTCTGCATTTGCGTTGCAAGCTGAGCCAGTCGGACGCTATCGTGGGAACGGATTTCAAGCGTTAATTCCACCCGATCCGGCACAATATTATCCGCATGGCCGCCTTGAATCGTCCCATAATTCAGCGTGGCATTTTCCCGGCGACCGGGAAGAAAACTCAAAATTCCTTCTGCCATTGCGGCGAAAGCATTGCGTCCGTCTTCCGGACAAATTGCTGCATGAGCGGCTTGCCCTTCGACTTGCAGAAGGAAGCCCTGTTTTCCGACGCCATTACGGTAGATGCTGCCAAGTTCTCCCGGCCCATCGAAAACCCAGCCCTGGCGTGCCTGCAGCCAGTCCGCGGGAAGATTTCTTGACCCGCCCAAGTTGTTTTCTTCGCTGACGGTAAAAAGCAATTCCAACGGCGGATGGGGGAGGTTTTGCAATTTTATTTCTTGAATGGCGCAAAGGATCGCGGTGATGCCATCCTTGTCATCTGCTCCGAGTACAGTGTCTCCTGCTGAAACGATACGCCCATCCGGCAAGCGTTGCGGGCGAATACCGCATCCGGGTTCAACGGTATCCATATGAGCTGCAAATAAGAGGGGCGGCTTGTCAAGGATCCCTGGAATGTTGATTTTAAGATTTCCTGTGGCATCGGTTTCAGGCTGTCCCTGCAGTTTTTCAAACGCATTTATCAGCCACTGCCGAAAAGAGGCTTCAGCGCCAGAGGGGCTGTCAATCTGTACCATTTCAAAAAAGGTTTCAACGACGTTTTCAAACATGCATATTTTCCCTACTAAATGAGAAAGAAGGGCACCGTTTGGAGTACCCGGGATTCCCTTGGTTGAGCTTACAGCTTACAATTTCTCCGGGTGAAATTCGGCCAGATCGGAGAGCACTAGGTCGGCTCCGCAGGTTTTTTGGGGGAGAGCATCCGGTCGTTGGAGGAGGACGCAGCGCATGCCGGCGGCCTTAGCGGCCAGCACACCGGCGTGTTTATCCTCAAAAACCACGCATTCTGCCGGTTGAGTTTTCAGCAGGGCGGCTCCTTTCAGAAAACCCTCGGGGTCGGGTTTCCCGGCGAGGACATCTTCGCAGGCTACAAACACCTTGATATATTCTTGCACGCCAAGTCGAAGCAGAGCCTGTTGCACCTGTTTGCGAGTCGAACCCGACACAATCGTCACAGGATAATCTGCACGGATCAAGCGCAGCAACAAGTCCCGGGATCCGGGAATACAGAGATCCATCCCTGTGGATAAGCGCCGGAAAACTGGCGCCATCCAGTCTTCTATTTCTTGCCGGCAGGAATAACAGCCCGGCCAGCGCGACTGAATATCAAGAAATAGCTCTTCCCAACTTTTGCCATATTCCAGATGCTGGATTTCAGGAAAGCTTACCGGAGCTCCGGCGTTTTCCAGAGCCAAGAAGATGCAGCGTGCCCAGATCCCTTCGGAATCAATCAAGGTACCGTCTAAATCAAAAATATATCCTGAAATCAGCATCTTCTTTCTACTTTTTCTCTGCTATGGGGTTCAATAATCCTTTTCGTCTGGTTCGGGTACCAGGATCAGCAGTTTACGGATGATATCATCTACTGTGACTCCCTCGGAATCCGCTGCAAAACTGGTAAAAATACGGTGTCGCATCGCCGGTAGCGCCAGCGCTTTGATATCCGAACAGGCGACATTGATGCGTCCTTGCAGAACGGCTCGCGCCTTGGCTCCCAGAACCAAGCATTGCGCGGCTCGCGGTCCGGCACCACAATGTACATGATTGCGAATAAAATCCGGAGCGCCTTCCGTTTTCGGACGGGTCATGCGCACCAAACGAGTCGCGTATTTGACCACATGGGGGCTCACCGGCAAGTTTCGCACCAGATCTTGCAAGGCCAGAAGTTGTTCGCTGCTCAGGACTTTCTGCAGATTCGCCACACTGCTGCCGGTCGTCGCCATCACGATGGCTTCTTCTTCGGATTCACTGGGATAATCCACAAGAATGTTGAACATGAAGCGATCCAGCTGTGCTTCCGGCAGCGGATAAGTACCTTCCTGCTCCAAGGGATTCTGAGTCGCCAAGACAAAAAAAGGCGGCGGCAGCTGAAAATTCTGGTTAGCGGCGGTAACTTGACGTTCCTGCATAGCCTCCAAAAGGGCAGCCTGTGTTTTCGGAGGTGTTCGATTAATTTCATCAGCCAGTAGCATATTGGTAAAGACGGGGCCTTTGATAAAACGAAAACTCTTGCGCCCGGTTTCGTTGTCGATATCCAGCACCTCGGTACCGATGATGTCCGATGGCATCAAATCCGGGGTAAACTGAACCCGCTTGAAATGCAGATTCAGAACCCGGGCCAGCGTACTCACCATCAAGGTCTTAGCCAGACCCGGCAGACCGATCATCAGGCAGTGACCGCCCGCCGCAATGGCAATCAGCAGTTCCTCGGCAACCTGTTTCTGACCGACAATTACTTTGCTGAATTCGCGAAAAATCGCCGAACTGACATCCCCCAGCGCCTTGACCCGGTCCAAATCAGCAGCGGAACCTTCCGGGGACGCAGCAAGCGGAGTTTCCACAGAAACTTCTCCCAGCGAAAACATCGTATTGATGGCTCCGAAACGTATCGGACAGGGCGGATATAGCGTTTGGCTGCCGGATACTTGCTCAGCATTGACAAAAACGCCATTCTGGCTTTGCAGATCGTCAAGGTTCCAGCAGTTCCCCCGACGGGACAATACAGCATGGTGCCGGGAAATACTGTTCTGATTGATGCGGATATCGCAGTCCTCTTCACGCCCCAGCACCATCCGCTCGGAACTCAAAGAAATCACCCGTCCTTTTTCGGTGCCATCCAGAATCGTTAATGTTGCCATTGCCATAAGAAAACCTTTATTGCGGGATCCATGTCCGTATTACGATCTGTCAGTTTCTTGTTTTTCTTGAAATGGGCATGGACACAATGGACAGACTCCCCCAACAACTTACAAAGATCGTGTCCGTCCGTGTCCTCTTCAAGCTAATTCATCACCAGCCAGCCGGCTTTCGCGGGATTGTAATCGCCATGCATCAAGCGACTGGGATAATTTTCTCCATCAACCCAAGAAAAATCCTTACCTCGCAGATTGAAGCGCAGCGGAAAGCCCGGTCGCCGATAGCCGGCAAAAAATTCCATTGGGATCAAGGTATTCATTTGATCGGTCTGCTTTTCGTAGTGCAATTTTGGGATTTCCCGGCAGATCGAATCAAGGCAGGTGGGATTTCCCGCCGGATCGAAATCGATCCGCAATGGCGGCCATAGCCGGCAGGGTTCGATTTCCAGACAAAATGCTTTTCCCTCGAGTCCCCGGACAGCGATCACCAATTCTCCGTTCTGCTGTGCAGCTGCCCAAGAGGCACCGGGCAGGCCAGTGATCTGCTGCCATTGCGCAGTACTGAGTTGTTTGCCGCAGATGGCCACTTTCCCTTCGGGAGTACGCCCGGTATATTGCTTAATCCAGGCATCCTGCAAGCTGAAACGAGGAAAATCAACGGCCAAAAGCTCTTCAAGAAGCGCTTTTCGAGCGGCCAATTTTTCCGGGAAGAAGAGGTACCCTTCGGCTTCAGAATGATAGCCCAGACGCCCATCTTGAAGACAGAGCGCATGCATCTCTTCAGTATGGCGAATTTCCTGGTGTACCAGCTTTTTCATCGCGGCCAGGTGATCCTTTTTCTCATACAGCATTTCTTCCCGCAGAGAATAAAATTCCAGCAGATTGCGTGTGCTTTTCATCTGCAGCTCAATCGCTTTGGCCAGATTGATATCTGCTTGGCGGGCGGCATCCCCGACAAATTCCAGGCGGAGGGGTTCGAGCAGTTTACAGCCCTTTTCCCACAAGTCAGTCATTTCCGTGCAGAGCTGCAAGGCCTCCGGCAAAGTATGATGGTAAGTCAGGCATTCGCCGATCCGATCTCCGCTGACTTCCGGAAAGTTTTTCATAATCCAGCTTGGCGAGAGGGGGTGATCCACCGGGAATAAATGCCAGGGCCAGACGATGCTGTGATGCAGTGGCCCATACCATTCGAAGGCAAGATTTGCCGGAAATTGCCGGTAACCCGCCGCAAAATATTGCCAGGCTTTGGCGACAATCGGAGCAAAACGCCGCCATTCCGGACGCGCCAGCTCTTGTAAAAATTCACTTTCGTTTTCCGGGAAAGGTTCAAAGGACAGCTGGCCGGCGGTTCGGTTCATCAAGCCAGGATAATTGCCAAAGTACCAGCATTGCATGACCGCATAAACCCCAAGATCATGCATCACCTTGTATTTCTCATATAAATTTCCCGGTACTGGAATGAACGGAACCGAGGCGTCTTCATGGGAACAACCAACCTGCAGCTTCGCCGCCGGAAGCTTGACCTGCTGCGCAACCCGACGAAACAACTCCGAAGGACCAACGTAGGCCAGCGAATAATCAAATACAACCCGTTTTTTCCCCAGTTGCTCAACATAACCCCCGGATTCAAAGTTGAACATGATCCCGCTATCATCAGGCCACTGCAAAGCGACTTGCTCAAGACGCTTACTGTAAGCGCTGTCATCCCGTTGGCCAGGACAGTAAAACCAGCCAATGAATTCCGCAGAAGGACTGAATTTTCGCATGGCATGGGTCATCAGTTGGGCTGCTTCCCGGAAAATTTCCGCGGGTTGGCGTTGGTTGCAACGTGGGCACTGGCAAATCTGATGATCGCAAATCTGGTGTGAGACACAAGAACCATTATCTTCCCCGTGCATGATATTGATCATACCGCCTAATTCCGGTACCGCGGCAAAGAGACAGCCCACAGATTCCTCGAGATATTTTCGCCCGGCTTCGGTTGAAGTGCAGAAAAATCCCCATGTTTCATAAGTGTCGCCAATCAGCTCCGGGTGAAGGGCGGCATCTTTGCGGGGTACCGCATGACTGGCATTCCCGAAGAGTTTCGGCTCGCTGAAAAATACATAGATGCGAATTCCATAGCGGGCGCAGCGCGCCACGGTCTGCCGGAGTTTGGCAAAGCGTTGTTCGGCCTTTTCTCCACGTCCGGGAAAAACGGATGATGGCAGATCGTGGAAATACATCGTTAGCCAGAGTCCGTTGATTCCTTCATGTGCCAGCTTGTTCAGATATTCTTCCGGATAATAATCGACATCGTTGCTTAGCTCGTCAACAAAAAATGGTGCCCGATAGGTCGGACCAAAAAAGCAACGCGAGATCCGATGTTTGATGTAGGGGTTTCGTCGCCAATCTCCGGCAAGAACAGCAGCACCCTCCGCTGCACAAATCTGATCCTCGAGAAAATAAATCCCACGCCGCAGTCCATCTTCATCCGAAGCCTGCAAAACAGCTTTTTGCGCAACGACCTGCAAATGGAATTCCTCGTCCTGCAAATCCGCATTGTAGCACAGTTGAATCGGCCAACTCCCACTACGTTCGGATACGTGTTTGGCTGCCAAAACCCGCTTGAGTGACTGAATCGCCGTTGCAATATTTTTCCAATCCCCGGGCAGTTCCGTCAACAGTTCATAGCCTCCCGCCAAGCAATCCTCAGTGACACCCGCTGGACAACCCTGACCGGACTGAAAACAATACGCAAGCGGAGCCTGTAAATCTGCTACAAAACCTTGGGTATCTTCAGGAGGCTGAGGAATTGCTCCCAGAGCCGCCACTTTCGCCATATCCATAACCTGAACTCCTGGAAAAATACGTGATAAGTCAAACGAATTTCGGGGTAATCGGAAGATCCCCTGGCCGAGGCCAGGGCCTTTCGGAAAATTGGTCAGCCTCCCTTGTTCTAAAACCCGCCTTTCGCGCGTGCGTCCACATTAGGGTAGGAGACCCCCCTTGTTCTAAGACCCGCCTTTCGCGCGTGCGTCCACATTAGGGTAGGAGGCCCCCCGGTTGGGTGGG
>JBAXYW010000199.1:0-7747 GCA_041670605.1 Lentisphaeria bacterium | reverse complement strand
CCCCCCAGAGCCAAAACCACTTGCCATTCCCCAAAAAAAGAATTTTTAGATTAGCAAATCGAAAACTAGTGGAAAGTAAAGCTCTTTCCCCTAGGTCCCAACTTCAAGACGTGACCCAATTTTTAACCCCGAAAGGCACGATAAGACACGATATTTTTACTACAAATACACAATTTGCTTTTAAATAGATGATTAATTATCAACAAGTTACAACAAACAAACATCGTTTATAGTAAAAACAACAATAAAACTCAGAATTACGAGGATAATCCATAAGGTATCCATAATTCAGCGCAGGCAATTGAGGCGGTTTGACAAGACGAAAATGAGATGTTAGATTACTTGTGAAACGATTCACGGGTTGATTTACAGGGATGATGTTTAATGTCTCGTCGCGTAACGATCAAGGATGTTGCTCTGGAAGCCGGCGTCAGTGTTGGTTTGGTTTCCCGAGTATTGAATGGGGGTCATTGTGGTCCTCCTTTATGTGATCGCATTGTCCGGACGGTAAAGCGTTTGAATTACGTACCGGATCCTTATGCCCGTGCGGTTCGATCTGGTTTGAAAGGTTGTCTTGGGATACTGGTATCCAGTGGCAGTCGTCAGAACAGTTTCTGGTTGGAGGATTTGCTTGTCAATCTGCTTGAGGCAGTCAGTGCTGCGTCGTTTCGCAGCATTCTTCAGTTTATCGAGATATCAGATCCTCTGCCTGGTTGCCGGAAGATTTCGCAATTTGTTGATGGTTTGGTTTTGATTGGTCATTTGGGGGAGGAATTTCCGGAATATCTTCGGGATTACTGTCATGTTCCTGCGATCACCTATTGGGAAGATTTGCAGTATGACAAGGGGCTGAGTCTTGAGGTTGATGTTGCTGACGGGATGCGTCAGATGGCGGAGCATTTGTATAAACACGGTCACCGGGAAGTCGGTGTTGTGGGTGCGGATTACCGCATGAATCAACAAGAAAGCGATGCGTTTCTGCATTATTTTCGGCAGTTTGTTCCGGATTACAGTGCTGAGCGAATCATCCGCAGTGGCGATCCGTTCAGCTTTGGTGAGGCGGGTTATCATCGCACATTGCAGATGTTGGATCGTTTCCCGCGGACAAGTGCGTTGTTGTACCTTTCGGACAGTCTTGCCTTTGGCGGCATAAATGCGCTGCACAGCCGGCGTTTGCGTGTGCCTGACGAAATCAGTGTGGGGAGTTTTGACAATTCTTTCTGGGCCTCAAGTTACATGCCTGCGTTAACGAGTCTTGGTTTTAATTACTCGGTATTGGCAGGGACTTTGGTTGGCTGTCTGCTTGATCAAATTGGCGGAAAAACACCGGATACAAGTCAACCCCTTCAAGTTCATTTTTTTCAACGTAACAGTGTTCAGTCGCTTCATTAAGTGTTTAACTTCTGAAAACCCAAAAATAGAGAGGTAATCAAATGTCCAGGAAACCCTTGCATCGTCATTTCACACTGATTGAGCTGCTCGTAGTGATAGCGATTATTGCTATCTTGGCTTCGATGCTGCTTCCGGCACTGAGCAGTGCCCGGTCACGGGCTCGTTCTTTGCAATGCGTATCCAATCTCAAACAGATTGGTATTTTGTTTCATATGTATCTTGAGTCCAGCAATGATTATATTCCTCCATATCGCTTTGGCTCTACCAATCACGCCTGGTTTTCGATGATTTCAGGACGTGGCGTATCAGAGCCTTATACTTATGATATGAAAGGGATGCATACAGATCCGAAACTGTTTGTCTGCCCTGAAGCGATTGCACAAAAAAACAGTTACGACTGGGATCCTTTCTGGAATATTTCCTATGGTTTGAATTACCGTCCGTATGCCTTTCGCAAGCGTCTGGACTCTCTTCTGGTGAAAAATGCCAGTCGTACAGTCTGTGTCATGGAAGCGAATACTCCCGGACCTGATCCAGGTTTCAACAATCTGACTTCGATTCAGGGGTGTGTGAAATTTCGTCATCCGACGCTGAAGACCAATCTTCTGTTCTATGACACGCATGTCGACACGTATGCACTTTATACAGTTTTGAATCAGACGACCGCCAAAATTCTCAAATGGTATTTATGAAACGCATCCTGATCCTGTGTCTTTCGATTTTTCCCTTTCTTTGTCAGGGAAAAAGTCTCACCGTTTCTCCGGGGGCTCCTGCGGAGTTTCGGTTGCCAGTCATTGACCAGCCGTTTGCCCTGTTGCGTGTACGTGCTCGCCTGAATCTGCCTTTCGGCAGTGAAGCCTGGGGGGGATATTATCTTGAGATGCGCTGGACTGGCGGTGCACTGCCTGACCCGATCAATACCCCAGGGCAAGTCACTGATTTATGCCGCCTGCCTTTACAGAAAACACCCCTTTATTCAGCGAAGCAGCAGCGCTGGTTTGTACGCGCCGACAGTGATTACATCGCTTTCAATGCTAGAGGGGCTGGAGCGCCTTACCAGCGTGAAAGCTTTCTCGACGAAGCTAATTCCGTTAGTGATGTCAGTGGTTATCGCAATGCCTATTATGACAAGGTTTTCATGCTGCCCTCAGCGGCGGATCAAACACTCTTGAAGCTGCGCAATCATTCCCCTGATTATCCGTTGCACTTGGAGGTGGAATGCTGGCAGGGAGAGCGCAAAGACTGTCTGTTTTTTGTTCCGCAACCAGGACGGCTGATTACCAGAACAGCTTTTCCGGATTTTGCAGAATTGAAGGCAGCCCGGCGCTGGCGAGCCAGTCCGGGCGAACGTCAGGCTCTGCTGCTGGGCGCCCGCTCTCTGCAATCCGCCCAGGCGTTTGTCTGGAAGCTGGATCCCTGGCGGAATGTCGCCGGGCAAGTGCTGCCGGAAGAGTCCTTTGATGTCCGCTTCCTCGCTTTTCGAGTGCTCCCTGAGGGAAAAATTCCACGCGATTACCGGCATTATTCCCAGGAAAAAGGGGCGGTTTCCGAGCAACCTGACCGGCTTGTCATTGGTAAGCAATGGCAGGTTCCTGCCGGAGAAAGCAGCCTGATGTGGATTATTGCCCGGGTACCTGTGTCGGCTGCACCGGGTTTATATCGCAGCCGGTTGCATCTTGCCCCCGATCTGATCCTGCCGATGGAACTTGAAATCCTTCCGGTTAAGCTGGCAGAAAGTCCAAGAATTTACGGGTTATGGACGAATTCACTGCCGGGGCGGGATCCGGAAGCACGCAAGCGGCAATGTCAGGATTTGAGGGAACATGGCATCAATACCTTTTTCCTTGATCCCTGGACGGTGCCAGTTCCGCTGAATGGTGATGGCACACCCGATCTGCGACGTTTCAAGGAAGCTTTGCAATGGTTGCAACTGGAACAACTCAACCGGAAGGTGCTGATTTACGGCATTCTCGGCCCCCTCCTGAAGGCGATGGAAAAACAGGCCGGGTCGGCCGAACCTGAAAATGCCGCTTGGTGCGGTCTGGCTGCAAAGGTCTTTCTGCCCATGCAGGAAGCTGCCGAAAAAGAGGGTTTCCTGCTCTATTTGCATCCTTTTGATGAACCCGATGTGCATCCGAAAATTACCGATTCGTTTGTCAAGCTTTGTCAGGCTTTGCGGACGGTTCCCAGTTTGAAAATTGCCAGCAATGTTTCGGCCAGTGGTCAGAAGCATTTTGCCGGGCTGCTTGATTTGAATATCTGCAACAGCGGCTACGCTGCGTTGGCATCTCCCACTGCTTTTCCCAATTATTTTTTTCCTCAATGGCCTATTCCTGAACCCGAATGGATCCGGGAGCATGTCCGCTACGTGTATACGCAGGTGCGTGCTGTCGCCGGGCAGCAGGCCAGGGTGCTATACGGTTTGGCCGCTGATGCTGCCAATCTCAAGGGGGTCTGGGGCTTTGCTTATCACTGGGGGGCTCATGACTGGAATATTGCCTGGCCCTTTCCTGAGGAGGATGGACGTTGCGGAACAACCTTCGGCTGGGAAATGCTCAGCCAAGGCATTCATGATACCCGGTATTGGCTGACCCTGAAACAGCTGCGCCCTGAACTGAAGCTGCCAAATCCGCCCACAATGCTGAAAATATCCGCCGAAGAGCTTGCTTTCTGGCGTGATGAATTGATGATGGCTATTCAGCAGGATGACTATGAACCGCAGCTGAATGTTGAGAATCCGCCAGGACTCCCCTTTGCTCCGCATACTCAGGTAATTGCGCCTGTCAGCCTTGAAGGCCTCGAACAGGTACCGGTTGCCGGTTATCGGGTTTATCCGGGAAGCCTATTTAAACATTATTGGAATACAATGGATCGGGACTGGACGGATTCGCAGAACCTCGGGCAACGTCTTGGACGACTCTGTGATGATACGCTTGTTCCCGCAAATGCCGGCAATGTCTGTTACAGCTTTTGGCGTTGTCAGCCAGGGGAAAGCTATATCACGGTAGTTCTGGAGTTGCCGGAAGCAAGCGATGTAGCTGCCGTAACTGTGGAAGGAAGCAGGCTTAGCAGTATGTATAAAGTTTCACATGCCGAACTGTCCGGCAGCATGGATGGCTTCGTCTTTGATTCACCAGGACCGGCCGGCGCGCCGGATCCGGCCAAAACCGGCCTGGCATGGGATATCACACTGCCAGGCTGCGGAAAGGCACGTTTCCTTCAGGTCAGCACATGGACTGAACCGAATAATTATTTGAACCTGAGAAAAATCAAAGTTTACCAGAAAACGGTTTCCTTAAAGGGAGAGAAATGATGAAAAAAGCTACTGTTTTGCTGTTGCTGGTTCTGTCTTGTATTCGTCTTGCTGCTGCCGAGTCGGAATCGGCTGTTCCTGGTTGGATTGATCCGGTAGTTCTTGAAAATGCCTTTATCAAAGTAGTGATTGACCGTGGGCGTGGCGCGACTTTGCGTTCGTTGCGGGAGAAGTCTGATGATCAGGAATCCGCCCGGGAATTTTGTACCAGTCATGGTTGGAGTGGTGCCTTGGCTGAGGATCGTCTGGCAGGTGACGGATATCCTGGTGAAATTACCCGTTTAAGTTACACTGGCGCGCCTGTTTCCAGGGATTCCGCGCAGGTTTTGCGTCTGCATTGTCAGCCTTCGGAGGGCAAATATCAGGGTATGGCCTTTATCAAGACCTTCACTTTGCCTGACAACGCTTCTTACATCATGGTTGACTGGGAGATTGTCAACCGGCTCGAAAGCACTCAGGCAGTTACGCCGTGGGTGCATAATATCGTCAACCGTCAATACCGCAACACCCTGTTGTCTCGTAAAGAGGGCATTGCCCTGATACCGCCTTCAGCCGATTATTTTCATGACCCGGTGCGGAATTGGATTGGGGGATATAACCCTGAAAGCGGGCAGCTGATCTATTTCTGTGCCGACTACAGCCAGATGCTGAAACAGTATTATTGCTACTGGAATGGTTATCATACTCTGGAATGGACGTATCAGCCTGCGCCTCTGGCCGCTGGAAAGAGCTGGTTCAGCTGGTACGCGGTTGGAGTTGCAAAGACGGAAACCGCCCCCGCTTCGATCATTCCGGAAGCAAGCGCCAGCAGCACCTGGAACGAACAGGGATTGCAAGTCGATATTGCCTGGCACCGCACCCTGAAAAATCTGCAGGTACAACCAGTTCTTCAAGGCAGCGACGCAAAAGCGCTTCCACGCCAAGCGGCGATTGCGGTTGTAGGAAAATCCACTCGCCTGATGATTCCGGCAGCAGAGATTCCCGCCGGCGCAAAAAGTGTGCGTTTACAGCTTTGGCAGGGAGAGACACTGCTGCAACGTCGACTGTTCAACGGGCCGGGAAATCACCTTGAACTCGATATCGACCCGGCAAACCGCTTGTCTGCAGACAAACTTGCTCCACAAGCCTGGGCACCACCGAAGTCCCCGTATCTGAGCATACTACCACGTCGCATGCCCGGACTGTTGCTCAAAGGACAGAAGAGCATGCAATTGTGGGAGGTAAGCCATCTGGAAAAGATTTTTGAGCGGGATTCTTTTATTGCTGATTCTGCTGTTCAGGCTGAGGTTCCGGCCATTCGCAACAGCCGTTTTTTCCGTCAGTTTGTTTTGCATAATACTGGAACTGAACCTGTAACTGTCCGGGTCGCGCCTGATTCTCTTGTGTTGCGCAGCCATCAGGCCACCCTTCCGGTGACCTTGCGTCTGGTCGGTTATATCGGCACCACCGAGCCCAGTGGTTTTACCATGAAATATGCAGTAGGGCGTTATCCTGATCCGCTCTTGCCCATGCCGGAAAGCTTCACTGTTGAGCCTGGGTGCAGTCAGCCATTGTGGTTGGAAGGGGAAGTGCCTGCCAATCAGAATGCGGGGGCCTATTCAGGAAGATTGCGTTTGCAATGTCCGGATGGAGAACTTGAATTTCCAGTCCATTGTCAGGTATCCGAGCTGACTTTGCCGGAGCGCAGCAGTCTGCGTTCCACGATTGGCTGCTGGCATCTGGCTGACAGCCTCTTAAAAGAAGTTAAATATCCCGGCACTTCCGCTCAATTTCAGGAACTTTGCCGTGAATTGTATTATCAGCATCGTTTGACTCCGCGTGAGAATGGTTTGCGCTGGTCGTTTGACCAACGTATGGATGCTCAACTGGAGGAATTGAGCAAGCGTCATGTCACCAGTATTGTGATTCCCGGTATGATCAACCGTAATGCTCAGTCTTTGGACAAGGCAGTGGGTATCCTGAAGAAACATGGTCTTTTCGATCTGGCATTCTGTTACATGCAGGATGAGGCTCCCGCCGACCGTTTCCCAGAGGTCATTGAAAGTTGCCGAGCCCTGCATGCCCGTCACCCGGATCTGAAACTTCTGGGCACGATCTATGAGAAAGATGTCAGTCCGCTTTATGGGCATATTCAAATCTGGTGCCGGAATATCAGCAGTGAACCTTGGCAGTTGGAACGGAAAAAGGCCGGTGATGAATTCATGTCATCGAATCTTCCGGGGTTTGCTCTGGAAAATCCTGGGCATTCCCTGGTGGTTCCTTTTTCGCAATTGCATTTTCACAACTACAGCGGCTTCCTGTTCTGGAATATGATTGGCGGATACCGGCGCGACAACCCCTGGAAAAACATCCTTTGCGCAGCAACAAACGGTAATGCCCATCTGCTTTATCCACATGCGAGCGGACCGCTCGAAACTATTCGCTGGGAAAATATGTACTATGGCGTGGAGCTTTTTGATCTGCTCACCATGCTGAAGGAAAGAGCACCGCAACGCTATGAAGCTTTGCGCCCACAGCTGGAAAATCCTGACAGTGCCGATGAGTTGCAGAGCATCCGCGCCGAACTGCTGAAAGCACTTGGTGTCCGGTGAACCAACAGCCACTCGATGAAGGAATGTCTGAGTGCGATGCAATTTGACAAACTCCTGGTCAGAACTTGAGAGTACTGAGGTCTCGCATCAATTGTGCATCGTTTTCGGCTGATTTTCAGTCCCCCAAAAAGACGTCAAAAAAAATCATTTTTTTACACCAGACTGGCCTTTCAGTCTGGTTTTTTTATAGGAGTATAACCTAATTTCAACAACAGTATAACGATGTTTGCTGTTGCAAAAATCAGGATGAAAGCGAACCGCGATGCCTTGTGCCGCCGAGCCGGCGGCGCTCGTGCGCCAGTGGGCGCAAACATATTGGGGGATGAAAGTTCCCTCCAAATCGACCTTTCAGATTTGTACTCGACCGTAACTGCGTCGTCGTGAGGCGGGGTGGGGAGCAACGGAAGAGGAAAGGACAGTCCGTAGGAAACAAACGCGATTCGGCTGGATG
>JBAXYW010000198.1:0-7767 GCA_041670605.1 Lentisphaeria bacterium | reverse complement strand
TGTTTACGGATCTGTTGTTTTCATCCAGACGCAGAAGGTATTATCCGGGCAGAAATGGTTTCCCGCGCTGGCGTAATCGCACATCAGTGAATCATCCGGCAAGCGAAAGATCGTCGGAATTTCCGCTTGTGGCGGTTCGGGTTCGAGAAGGAGTCCCTGCAGATTGCAAGGCAAAGGACGTCCGACGTCTCCCAAGCGGGAATCCTGGGCCAGCACCAGCGGGCCGCGCCTGAGCGCGACATATCCGCTGCCATCCGGAGCATGCAGCACCCGCAACGAGAGATCGAATTCCAGTTCAATTTCAGTACCGGGCTTCCACATCCGTTCAATTCTCAGATAAGTTCCTGGCACAGCAGTATATTCTTCCCCCGCAACTAGAACCCGGGTTTTACGGCTCCAGAACGGAATCCGTAGGCTAAGCCGGAATTGAGTAGCAGCGGCCAGCTGGATCTGCAACCGTACACTGGAATGGACGGGGTATCCTCCCTGGATCAGGATCTGTACCTGGTTCTGATTTGTCACCTGCACTTGAGCTTGGCAATCTTCATACAAATTGATCACCGGACCAAAATCATCTTTCATCACAGCAAAAAGAGCCGCCGTCGCCAGCCCTTCCGGCCCTTGTGCCAGGCAGCAATCCTCGCCAAAGCCGGGCAACTGGTCACCGGCTCGGACTTTACCGGCAGGGCCAATCAGCGGTGTTGGATTGCGATGCATCCACCAGGAGGCATCCGGCAGCATGGCGCCCAGAATCCCGTTATAGAGGGAACGCTCCAGCTCTTCCGCAGCATATAAATCTCCAGTCAGACGTAGCATCTGCAGGCTAAGGCGGATAAAAGTCACCGTGACGCAGGTCTCTCCCAGAATCCCTGCATCACAGTGAGTTTGTTTCAGTCGTCCCAGATCCCAGAATTCACCACAGCGATCTTTCAATCCACCGACCCCGGTAACAAAAATTTCCTGTTCCCGGACATTTTGGTAGAACCGTTTTACGGTCTCAAGATATTCCGGATTGCCGGTTTCCCGATAGAGTTCCAGTAATCCTTCGAAACAAGACATCATTTCATAAGCTTTACCATTTCCGAGACCGGCGGGTGGATAGCCATCCAAAGCTTTCTGAAAGATACTTTCAGTGCGACTTCCCCCCTGCCCCGCGATCCATTGAGCATATTCGAGGAAGCGTTTTTCGCCGGTGATCCGGTAAACCTGTATAACAGCACCCAATATCGAGCTCGCGGCCATGCCGCCGTGATGCCCGCAGTCCACAATATTTTTGTGGCTGGGACCAACCTGCCCCATCAGATGATCCAAACAAGCCATCAAAACCTCGCGAACTTTCTCCGAAGGCTCGATCATCCGATAATACCGAGCCAACCCCAGCATAACATACTTCCGTCCCCAAATATCCCAATCCTTAGTTTGCAGTTGCGCAGGATACGAGCTGATGCAGCCGTCCGCCGTCTGCGTCTGACAGATATCCTCAACCGTTTGTTTGATCAGGGTCAACAACTCCGCATCCGGACAGACATGCCATGAACGAATCGCAGAACGTACAATCTTGCCCCAAAACTCGCAACGCCAACGGCCATCGGTCTCATTCCGCTCCCGAAAAGGAGAAACCAAATGCCGGTAATCCACTTTTTTCAAGCGATTCCGAATACTCAACCCGATGGCCTTGCCAAGAAGCCCCTTGAGGGAAACCCGCCCGGACGTCAAGACCTGAAGATCATCCTTCATTTCAGACATACTGCAATTTCTTTCTATTGATCCATTGTACCGAGTGATATCCGACGAATATTGTTGAGCCTTCCGATCAGACTGCGGAAAAAGCTTTTGTTCAATTTACATCAGAATTCAGAAATTGCACGAAGTTGTTCCTGCAGAAATTCAACTTTTTGTTGCATAGATTCCGGATCGAACATCCGCTGATGGGCCTCTCCATGCCAGCCCAAGCGACGATCTCTCTCCACCCAGGGCAATGCAGTTTGCACAGCGGCCAGTTCTGAAAGGATAATATGGCGCAGTTCGATCTGATGAGTCGCGCTCCAATGCTGCCGTAGACGATATGCTTTATAAGCATTTTCAGTGCTTTGCCAGATGCAGCCGACGACGATGGCATTCCCCAATTCCAGATGAAAATGGCTGCTTTCCGGCAGTGCCTCGGCAAACAGCCGGGTTCCGGCCTGCCACAACACAGTTAGCTTCCCCAAGGCAGCAATCAACTCATTCAGACTGAATTCATGGGGGGCCATGCAGACGCTGCCGGACAGATCATCCCCACGGTCTGGAGTATGCAGATAGGAACAGCCAACCGGTTGACCCGTCAATGCCCCAGGCCGGAAAATTTCCCGATACGACAATGCATGCGTCTGCACACCACGATACATAAATGGAATCGCAAAAGGAAAATGCTTGCTGGCTTCCGAAAACATATCCCAAGCCCGAAGCATCAGACTGCTCTTGCAGCCAGGAAAATAGCTTTCTGCAAAAGCGCTCAAGGCAGCCTTTTTGTCATCCGTGGTTTCTGCTCGGAGAAAATAATTAAAAGCGAAAGTATTTGCGCTACTGAAATTACCGAAATTCCAGCAGCCCATAAAGCCGATGTCGGGGTGTTTCCGCAACCAAGAAGCCTTCTGAAAAATACTGTTCAGCATCGGCAGATTCAGTACGGTTCCCAATTCATGCGTCGTTCCGAGTTGCAGTTTGACCATGCTCCGCATCCCCAGTTCTTGTGCACTTTGAAGAGTTTTCTGACAGACCTCGGATGGGCCAGCGTAGATCAGAGAATACTCATTGATCGGATGAGCGGGGCGTTCGGCAAAATCGAAAGTCCCGCCCCGTTCACAACAGGCCATCAGAATCACATCCCGGGGCAGCAATTCCAGCATAGGACGACAGGGTGCCGGCAGCCAGTTCGTCCAGCCCCAGTTCCAGGCGATGATTTCCATGCTTTGGGAGTGTTCCCGGATTCCCGTATAAACCAATTTGATCAGTTCCGCTGCCACTTCCCAAGGTTCACGCTCCTGACAACGCGGGCATTCAATCAGCGGCGTCCATTCCCCTGGATTGCGTTTGACCCGATGGCTGTAGCAATGCCCGGGATATTCACTCCCGGTAATTAAAAGCACACCTCCCAAACCCGGAAGCTGAGCAGCAATTTGCGAGGCGCCCGCCTGCACCCATTGCTTAACCCGTGGCACTGAAGTACAGAGACAATACATCTCGATTTCCTGATCCCGGTTTTCCTCCAGCACCTGTTCGGTTGCCATTTCTTTCTGGCCGCGGCAATCCGCATGATGCTTCCAAAAAGAATAATTTGCGGCAGCCACACTGCGAACCGGTTGATAATACAAAAAGACTTTCAAGCCAAAGCGAGCCGCATGACGAATCAATTCTTGCAATCGCTCCATGTGCTTATGCGCATGATGCCCGAATTCGGGAAATAATTCATGTTGGATTAGATTGGCCGTTACGCCGTGCACCCAGATCGCGTTGAAACCATTCTCGGCAATTTTCTGCAACTGTTGATCCGTATAGGTATCCACTGCAGTCATGGTTTCATCACTGCAGTCATCCGGACACAGCGAATTCAAACCGCCAAAACGAGTATAGGGAGAACGCCAGATACGAAACGGCATTTATTTCTTTCCTTCCATGGGCATATAAACCCGGCTTTCGTTCGCTGCCAGCTGTAGGACAAATTCAGAACCGGTCTCTTCTTCCCGAACCGCTTCAAACCAGAGGCCTTTTCCAGGCAAACGTAGAGTGAATTCACATTTCTGCCAGGAAAACAAGGCAAAAAAACGCGAATCGGCATAAACCAGAACCCCCTCCGCAGCATAAAGCCGACAGCCTGCAGCAGCCAGAATCCGGCGCAGATGCGAGGCCTCCAACAGCGGCACTGCACTATAAATCGTTTTCCTGCCCAAATGTTCCCATTGTCCAACCGCAATCGCTCCATCTTCATAATGCGCCAAGGGCTGCAACTCTCCTTCCAGTTCAAAAGCCGGACAATTTTCCGCCACTGGGCAAGAATCGTCAACTTTATGTTCCGGCCACTGCAAAGGCGCAGTCCCCTGCAAAAGACCGCATACTGGAAGTTTTTTGTTGAAATCCGGCTGCCGCTCTCGAACTTGACAAGCTAGAAATTGATCGATATTATCCAGGCTAAACTTATCATTTTGTCGGATTCCTGGGGCATAATACCATAGAAAGGTAGCAGCTGAAGGCAAACGTGCGGAGATCCTCTCCCATTGTTCCGGAACGATCCGGAAGGTATTGATAAAAACAAAGAGTTTATAGTTGGATACATCTAGGGTGTCCAAATCGCTGAGTTGATAACAATCCACCGGAGCTCCGACTCGATTCATCGCATCAATCAGATTCGCAATCAGACACTTGTGTAAATAGAAACTGGTTTTGTGATAATGGAAATTCATTTCATCGATCACCAAACAGACTTCACTGATCGAATGAGCGCTTTTTTGGCGTAATGCACTGGCGGTCTTTTCAATCCGTGCAATTTCAGCCAATAGAACTGGAGAATCATACCAGCCTCCACCTAAATCCATCCACCAAAAACTCGCATTGTGTGAGAGGTTTTTGGCAAATTCCCGCCACATGATGCTTTTCGTTTCAGAAAAACTGGAACTCAAGTACTCAAACCCCGTCCCCCGGGCAATATTTGTTCGATTATCCAACTCATCCATCCAGAGTTTTTTGCGACTGACGGATTGAACAGGACACATATCACCGCCACCCTCGCGTTTTGGTGCCGCCAGAAAATCAATGTATGGGGAATCCAGCACTTTTTGGAGGGCAGCATATCCGGTATAAGTCGCCCTTGCCACACCCAGAAAATAGCCATAGAATGCGCCCACCGGCTTGCCACCGGTCTCTTTTTTTACAATTTTTCCGAAATGTTCCAGGGCAGTGACATTTATCTCGCCCTGAAAAAGGTCATAATCGATACAGATCGTATCTTCAGCTTCGGCTCGGAAGAATTCGTTCATATTTCTGATCCGCCGTTCCTTCCGTTCTAACCCCGGCAATTCAAGATGATCGCAGGTCAGTTCCGGCCGACACCATGCTTTCCGCAGAACTTCCAGCGATCCATACCGCCGAATCCCCCATTCATAAAACATTTTCCGGTGAGCAACCCCATAATCCGCACTGTTGAAAACGTTGCAACGCCCCCAAACGCAGCTTTCGCCGGAAGAGCCATAGGCAATATGATAGGCGGGAATGCGATGAGCATACGGACCATCTTCCAGACGGCGAAGAATCCGCCGCAAGGCCTCTCCTGCATCCTGAAGCCATTTCCGAGAAGAAAAGCTTTGATTAGATATGACTCCACCGAGATTGGGGCGATCATCCTGCCAGCCACCAGCGGTGTAATACCCACGAGCCGACTGATAGCCAAGCAAATCATGTTTCTCAGTCCCGACCAGAGCACGGATCGACTCAACATCTCGCGGCCCATCCCAATACACACACAATTCTTCTGGGTTTTCTTTCGCCCATTGTATCGGCACATTCAGTTTGATCCGGGGAATATAAAGCAGGTCTTTACCACAAGAAAAAATCGTCTCCAACACCCGATCAGTCAATTCATAATCATATTGATCCACCCCAGTCCAGCCAGTGAATAATATGCTGGTGTGAAGACGAATCCCGGCCTGATAAAAATCACGATGGTACTTCTGCACCTGATCCCAGTTGTCAAAAAAGACGATCGGTTTCCCATCTTTCCCTAGACGGGGAGGATCATAGCAAAAGCCAAGCTTCGACCAAAAGACCGAATTTTGCCGCAGCAGTTCAAGAGTATCCAACATCTTCTTTATTCTTTCAAATGATAAATTCCCAGATCATCAACCCAAACAACATCACTTGGGGTACCGGCACTTTTCATTCCCGCTTTCAGAGAAAATCCTTTAGCCAGGGGTGGACAAGCATCCATCATTAATAAACAAGAGGCTTCTTTCCAACCATCGCCAAGATCCCTGGCGAATGCTAAATGCTGATCATGTCCCCAAAAATTCCAGCGTCCTTTGTCATCCGTCCAGCCGATTGACAGCTCTGCCTGAGCAGTCGTCCCGGACACTTTCGCTTTACCGCGGATAAAATAGGCGCCTTTGTGCTGGAAAGGAAAGGTTTGCAAAATGCAGCCCTGTTTTACTCCTTGCATGCAGGCGGCATTAGACGTATTCCAGCCTCGATCAGAGACGACAGTGAAGCTACCGTTAGAATCGGGAGTTTGCCAACATCCCCATGGCTTTCCATCTTGGACTAGGGAACAATCGCCGGGCAACCAGTCCGTCTGGCTACTGGCAGCTTTTTCAAAGCCGGGATTTCGCAACAGATTTTCTGGAAGTTTTTCTTGCTGAATTTGTTGCAAATAAAATTGCCGGGGGTTTTTGGCATAGCGCATGGCCCGGCGCAATCCAGGCAAGGCATCTTCCCATAATGGCCCGGGACGTTCGATTTTATCGGCAGCTTTTTTCATCCAACCACCAAAAACCCAGGGATACCAACTGCGTTTTTCGCCCCAAGTCCAGGCATACTCATCGGAAAAACACAAGGTATGACACAAATTCTGCTTGAATAAAGCCAGATTACTCTCTGCGTCTTCTCCGATGAAGTAGATTGATTTGGGATCGGTCACGATATAACGATCCAGATAAAAAGAAATCCCAAGCTGAGTGGTTCGCCGATACTTGTCGTAATTTTCCGGATCCAAAAGCCATTTCGATTTTTGATGAAACGTGGCAACCAGTTCATGATAGTCTATCAAGCTGGTCGCCCGGTATCCGGCCGATTCGTTTCCGGCAATGACCCGTGCAGTTTCCGGCAACACGTCATAAACTCCATTCATAAATGGCAAGGACAAGCCCATGATCGATTTTTCTGCTTTTGCATACGGTGAACTCACGCCATCGGCGATATTAAAATTCAGATCAGTCCAAAAAAAAGTAAAGAGAATGATATCGGGAAACTCCCGAGTAATGGCTCTGGCAAATTCACGCCCACGTTGTCGGGCTTTGTCCCATGCCTGAGCAAAAGAATATCCACATGCGGAATGATACTGAAAGGCTCCTCTGCCATAGTCTTCCAGGTCGATCTGCAGGCCTTTGCAGAAGGTTTCCCGGGCGATTCCAGCCATTAGGGAGAAATTATGGCAGATAACCTCCCACAATCCATCATCAAACCAGTCAAACCTGGCTTTGTAGATGCCGGAGTTCGTCATGATGAAGTTATGCTTCAGGTGCCGGGATGCCGCATTGGCCTGTTTGAGATGTTCGATCTCCTTTTCAAAAAAGGAACGCTCCCACTTCCAATCATGGAACCACATGGCCGTTGAACCAGCTGGATGGGAATAAGTCCCGCTCTCACTCGGAATTTTCTGGCTGGAGGAATTCATATTTATACCCAGACCATCATAAGATTCCATATTGTCTTCGATTTCTGACAAATGTTCAAGCAGAAACTCAGTATTTGGCGTATCCCAGCCAAATTTAATCAGTTTTTTTGTCGGTTCCAAAAAAAAAGAATTCCCTGCTGGACAAGCCATAATCAGTAGAAAAAAAGTCAAAACAATGTATTTTCCCATAAGGTTCATCTCGATTCATGTTTTTTGATATGAATTTAATTAATCTCCCAAACGCAAGCCTCGTTGACTTGCTTCAATAACATAGACCCCCAAGCTCGATAATAACTCTTGATTTCAGAACGCCCCTCCCCAGCAGCACTACCATCAATTTGCAGAAT
>JBAXYW010000197.1:0-7872 GCA_041670605.1 Lentisphaeria bacterium | reverse complement strand
CGTCGCCTCCGCGGGCTTCAGCCCGGTTTGTAGTACAGACTTTAGTCTGCGTCGCCTCCGCGGGCTTCAGCCCGGTTTGTAGTACAGACTTTAGTCTGCGTCGCCTCCGCGGGCTTCAGCCCGCGTTTCCCGTTTCCGAACAAATCTGTCGGGTGCCATAGACCTCTGCGGCACCTGCTTTTGACGTCTCCGTTCTTCAGGCCGAAAACGAACCGCGATAAGGGATACCGGCGAGGACGCCGGCGGTTCATAGCTCACGCTTCCGCAACCGTGCAAGAGGACAGAAATCTTTCATGGCGGCGAGGGACGCCGCTCCATAGTTTGTGTTTGTTCGTGTGTTTGTGTTTCGTTCGAGGAGAAGCAGTTTATGAAAAGCAAATTTACAGTGTTTTTGTGTTGTTTTTTTTGTTTGTTATCCAGTTTACCTGGGGCAACTGAGAAAGCGTCTGCTGATCGGGCGGATATGGTATTTGTGCTGCCGGTGAAAGGAGCGATCGACAAGGGGATGCTGATGGTCTTCCGGCGGGCTTTCCGGGAAGTACAGCGGCTGTCTCCCAAAGCCGTTATCCTGGAACTCGATACGCCGGGTGGTGGGCTAAATGAGACGCGGGAAATCATCGCATGGATCCGGGCGACACGAAAATCCGGCTGTGAAGTCTACTCGTATGTAAAACAGGATGCTTTGAGCGCGGGGGCGATTCTAAGCCTCAGCTGCAAAGCGATTTACATGTCCGAATCCGCGATTATTGGCAGTGCCATGCCGATCAGTATTTCGCCCTTGGGCGGCGGGATTCAAAAATTGCCAGAGGACGTGAAAGAGAAAATGCTTTCCGCAGTGCGGGCAATTGTATTGGGGCTGGCTCAGGAAAATGGTCATCGTGGGGACTTGGCGATTGCCATGGTGGATCCGCAGCATCCGGATCTCATGGATGGAGATAAAATTTTGTGTCCCAAAGGCACCCTGTTGAATCTTACAGCGCGGGATGCCATCCGCATCGTCGAGTCTGATGGCAAACCTCTGTTGGCTGCCGGCATGGTCTCGGACCTGGATGCCATGTTGATGGACTTGCAGCTGGAGGATTTGCCGCTGACTCGCTTTACGGAAGAGCAAGCGGATTTGCTCGCCCGGCTGATTACGGCATTGGGTCCCTTGTTGCTGGGCTTGGGGGTTTTGGCTTTGTGGATCGAATTCAAAACACCGGGATTCGGAGTCTTCGGCTTTTCCGGAATCAGCCTGTTGGTTGTCTATTTCTTCGGACATTATGTCGCCGGACTGGCTGGCGTGGAAGAAATTTTCCTTGTCTTTATCGGAATGATCCTGGTGGCGGTGGAGATTTTTGTGATCCCCGGCTTTGGGGTTACCGGTTTGGCCGGCATTCTCTGCATCCTGGTAGGGGGCGGTTTGGCCGTCGTACCGCAATTGCCAAACGTCATCCCTTTAGATGGGGTGGAACCGGTATCCGGCTTCACCTATCTGCAGGATGCGGTTCAATCCTTGCTGATGACGTTTGCCGTAGTTGCCGTCGGCGTCTGGCTCCTGGGAAAAATTCTGCCGAAAGTGTCGATTTATCATCACATGGTTGTGGAAACCAGCCTGAATTCCGGCAATGGTTATGTTAGCAGTTTAACAACGGCGCAGCAGAATACTTTGCTTGGGCAGAAAGGGGTGAGCTATACGGTGCTGCATCCATCCGGCATTGCTGTCATTAATGGCAAAAGGGTGGATGTTATTACTGATGGCGAATATATTGCTAAAAATGAAGCGCTTGAAGTGATCGCAGTTAGCGGAATCTCGGTAGTAGTGCGGAAGGTCTGAGCGTTGTCGGAATTGATTTGGACTGCGATGGAAGGATCGAAAAGAGTGAGATGAAAATTACCCCCCGCATTCGAAAGATCAACCGGTATTATGCCAGCCGGGTTTATCCGGATCGGGCAGGATTTGAAATTTTGAGCTGGAGCAGCCGGGAAGCGCAAATTGAACGATTCAAAATTCTCCTGGAATTATTAAAACGGCATTTTGCAGGGGGGGCCTGTCCAACGTTGTTGGATGTCGGTTGCGGCCTGGCTGAATTGGCGGGCTATCTTGAAAAGGCAGGCTTTCTGGTGCTTTATACCGGCGTCGATCTGACTGCTGAAATACTGCAGGAGGCACAGCAACGTTGCCCGTCGCTAAATCTCCGGCAACTCAATATTTTTCAGGATTCATGCCCTTTTCCGGAACAGTCTTTCGACGTTGTTTTTGCCTCTGGAATATTCAATATGGAATTAGGCAATAATGAGATGTTTGCTGTTTCAGGAATGCTACGCCTGGCGGCGTTGGCACGACACCTGGCAGTCGCTAATTTTTTGCATTACCGCAGTTTGCTGCAGCATTCGATCTGCCATTATTATAATCCAGATGAATTGAGATTGAAATTGTGTGAAAAATCATTGCCGGTGATTGTACATGAGCAATATCTGGACAATGATTTCACACTGGAATTCCGGCGGGATAGAGTCAGAGTTTGACCTGGCATTTCTGCAAATCCGCGGCTTGCTGAATCTGCAGAGCGATCCGAGAGGTTTTCAGAACATATTCCGTTATCAGTTGACCAGGTAAAACCCTGCCCTCGATTTCGCGGATAATCTGTTCCAGGAACGAATCGGATTTGTTTCCCATATGGCAGGGGATGCTTTCCGGTTTTTCGGACTCACTATTAGCAAACATGACGTTGGAATCTCCATTCTGGCATTCCAGCACGCCGCGGTCGCCATGTACAGTAACCCGCCAATATTGGCGTACTGCGAAACCGCAGCGATCGGGACTGAGGTAGGAGAAATCCGCAATGACTCCGGCGCCATTATTGAGTTTGAGCATAATTTGAGCGCAGTCTTTGAACCAGGGAGTCTGAGCTGCTTTGGCATTCCAAGTGCGTGCGGCACACGCTTCGTCGATTTTCAGGCCAGTCAGCCAGGGGATCAGATCGAAGGCATGAATCCCGATATCATTGATGGTACCTCCATGCTTTCCCTGTTCAAAATACCAGCCCGGGCGGGTACCCAACATCATCGGGTGCTGTCCTGTGATGCACAGGGTACGCACCGTGCCGATTGCGCCTTCGGCAATTGCTTTTTTCATGGTTTGCAAGACTTGAGACGAACGCATGCCAAACATGCAGCTGACCGCGCGTTTTTGTTGAGCAGCCAAAGCGGCAATCTGATCGCATTCTTCAATGGACGTGCACAACGGTTTATCAACGATGACATGCTTGCCGGCCTGCAAGGCCTGCAAAGCCAAGCTTCCGCGTTTGCCATAATAATCGCCAATGCCGAGAATGTCAAAAGGGACCTCCTGGAGCATTTGTTGCAACGAAGTATGCGTGATGGTGATCTGCTCGTGCTTGGCATAGGCTTGACGGGTGGCTTCATCTTCTTCAGCCGCCGCAACAATTTCGATCCCCAGACTGCGGGCTTCCGAAATCAGAGAGAAAATATGGCCATGACGAAGACCAGCAATCGCAAGTGTTAGTGACATGAATGAGGGTTCCTTTTTTTTGTTATGATAAAGAAGAAAAGCAAAAAGACGGGAAGGTCAGTTTTTAGATTCCGTTTTAACGAGCACCTGCTGGAGAACTTCAGCGCATTTTCCGCAGTGCTTGCAGTTGGCGGCGCAGTCGGTGGCGGTAGTACGCCAAGAAGGCGGGAATTTACGGTTGTCAATGATATAGGGCAGAAAGGCGGTGGCGTGCCCAGGCTCCAGTAAATTCAGCAGATTACCGGAAAAGGAACGATTAACATACGCGCCGATAACCATACGGGGATGCGAATGCTGCCGGGTTGCCAGCTTGACAACCGGGAAAATATCCTCATATAATTCCAAGTCTTCCGGACGTATCCAAGTCTCCCGCAGGAATTCTTCATAACGATGATCCTGACCGAATATGCGCCAGCACAGATGCGCTGTCCAATCGGAAACATTTTTTTGTTCGTCGATGCCGCTGTCATGGGCCACCATATTGTCATGAAAGATCTGGCTGGGACAATTGCGCAGGCAGCCGCTATTAACAAGCATCAACAGCCCTTTATGGTGTTCATCGCACCATTGTTTGAGCTGGCGCACAGCGGGCAAGTCTCGTTGAATGTCGCGTTGTACGTAAAAGCTGTCGAAGAGGTCACTGAGGTAGTCCATCTGGATGCTACTGCCAATTCGCATATTGACTGAGGCGCGGACTTCGATCTTCGGACAGTGTTTTTTTACCGTACGGGCGATGAAAGGAGAAGTGGTGGTGATAATGTCCGGCAAAAGCTCCAGATCTGCCAGATGCGAAACGATCGACAAAACTTCGTTCTCGAGGCTGATGCTGATGGCTCGATCGCCATAGCAGTTGGCATTGAACAGGAGATCCAGCTTGATGCCCAAACGGCGGATTTCCCGAAGATCCATCTCCAGAACCTGTTGCATGTCCCAGTCGATTGCACCGCGTTTTTTCCCCAGTGAGGAGCGACAGGAAGCGCTGCCAATCCAGGGAAAAAAAACTTCTGCCAGATGGGCTTGATAATCCCGGACAATGTCAACGAAGGACTCCCCGTTTTCGGGTTCTTGATATCCAATGGCAAATTTCATGATGATATAAAAAAACAACAGATACACTATGGTAAGACTTTCATAATATACCCCACAGGCAGGATTTTGTAAATTCAGATTCCCTTTTTCCCGTGGAGTTGTCACGGAGTTGTCAATGTTCCCGGAATTCCCTCCGTTTTTTTATCTCATAAAAGGTGGATTTGTCACACGGCCAGGAAGTCAATGAAAGCGTTCGGAGCAAGGCAAAAAATACGGTTTTTTGAAGGATCGGGTTAACAATCACGATACGGGATGATGGCGAAAAAACCGGTGCTCTGTAGCCCGCTTTCTCGTTTTCAGCGATCACAGGCGTCTGCCCACAGAACTTTTGCTGGGCTGCCTTCCGTCACATTTTTCTGTTTGCCGCGGTAGGTGGTAATTGGCTCCATTTCTGGTATAGTACCTTTATTATCGTCCGCAGTTTGAACTTTTATATGGAATTAAAGACCGTTTTATGGAAGAATATTTTAAAAACATTCGCGAACTTTTGATCAATTATCCCATTTTACACCATTGTATTGTGTTGGCTGTTTTGGTCTTGGTTGCCTTGACCGCCCACCAGTTTAGCAGATATGTCCTGATTCGCTGGATGAATCGGGTAATTCAGCATTTGCCTGATGGGCACAATAAAGATCGTGTACTCAAACTGGGGGTCATTTCCCGTTTATCAAATATTATTCCGGCTCTGATTTTGATTAGTGGTGTTTCTCTGCCGATATTCACACTGAACGAGACGTTTCAGATTGTCATTCGAAATATTGGCTCCGCTTTCATCGTTTTGGTGATTGCTCGGGCAGTTGGCAAACTTCTGGATCTCATCGACATTCTTTACCGTCGCCGTGCGGATGCGCAGAACAAGCCGATCAAGGGGTTTCTGCAACTCATGAAAATTCTCCTGTTTCTGCTTTCGAGCATTTTGATCATTTCCATGCTGGTCAATCGGAACCCCTTGATTTTACTGTCCGGCTTGGGTGCAATGGCGGCGGTCGTATTGCTGATTTTTCAGGATACGATTCTGTCGCTAGTTGCCAGTCTTCAGCTCGGCTCGAATGATATGGTACGCATTGGCGATTGGATTGAAATGCCCAGCCAAAATGCGGATGGGGATGTCGTGGAAATTGCCCTTCATACGGTCAAGGTGCAAAACTGGGATAAAACGATTACAACGCTTCCGGTTCGCAAATTGATCACGGATTCATTCATAAATTGGCGTGGTATGTTTGACGTCGGTGGGCGGCGGATTATGCGCTCGCTTTATCTCGATCAGCGCAGCGTCCGTTTTTTGAAAGACGATGAAATTAAACGGCTGGACGACTTTGTTCTGCTCAACGAATATCTCGAACGCAAGCGCGTGGAATTGGCTGAGTGGAATGAAAAACTGATAGCACAGGGTGCAAAAGCAATTAATCAACGACGCGTGACCAATCTCGGCACTTTCCGGGCTTATGTCGAACACTATTTACGTTCGTTGCCGGGCATTAATGAAAAGATGATCCTGATGGTGCGTCAATTACAGCCAGGCACCACTGGCATTCCTCTGCAAATCTATTGTTTTACGAATGATACACGTTGGATTGTTTATGAAGGAATCCAGTCCGATATCTTTGATCATTTGCTGGCGATTCTGCCGGTCTTTGATTTGCGAGTTTTTCAACAGTGCAGCGATACCTCCGGGATGGTGATCACGACCCCAGCACTGCTGCAACAAGAAAAATCGCCAGCCCAAAAACCATAAGTCATTTGAACTGTCAAAACATTTCAAGTGATTCTGTACTACAAGTAGCTAGTTTCTTGTTGAACTGAGCCGCTGCGCAGCAAATGTCCGAATTTGTGGAAGACATTCTGTAGCAACTTATGCAAAGCATTGGGTACGTCTATGTTTGTAGTTCTACCTTCAGGCTGCGTAGCCCTCGCGGGCTGATAGCCCGTTTCCCCGCTCCCAGAATGTGGCCGGAGCTGCCAGCTTCGAATCCGCTCCCGTTCCCGTTCCCGGCGGTCGCAAGCGACCGCCAACAGAACGGCAGATGTGCCGTATCGTTTCCTCTGTAGTGCCTTTCCGAGGCACCCAGTTTTGCTGAATGCCGGCTTCAGAATTGGTACCAACCTATAGTTTAGCTCGTGGATAGCAGTCCCCCCCAAGAATATGCTTTAGTGGAATTAGCCATCTGCCCTAATAATTTTTCAAACAACGTAACGGCAAGTTATCCAAGCTTGTGCGAAGCACTTCCGTTTTTCTATACTGCTTCAAACGCTGAAGGCAGGATTGCACGATCGTATTGATCAGTTGGTCATAGGGCAAGTTACGCAGTCGGCAGAGGATGCTGAGGTCTGAATAATTCGGGTTCAGTCCGGCGAGGGGGTTGACTTCCAGAAAGACCGCTTTTCCCTGTGCATCCATGCGGATATCAACCCGTCCGGCATCGAGGCAATGGAGCACCTGCCAGGCCTTCAGGGCGAGTTGTGCCACTTCGGGCTCATCCACTAAGTGATAGCTGACCCGGTCTTCATATTTTTGTTTGTTTTCAAAGGTATATCCTTGGGAATCCGCAGAGCCATACAGGCGGACTTCCATGACGCCGAGCACTTCAGCCTGCTCTGCGCTGCCCAGCATCCCGACCGTGAATTCCCGCCCCGGCAGATAGGTTTCCACCAACACGGGCTGTTGAAAAGTCTGCAACAGTTCCCGGCAACGCTCGGCCAAGTCCTCGTGGTTTTGGATGACTGAACGGGAGGAAATGCCTTTACTGGTTCCTTCAGCGACCGGTTTGACAAACAGGGGAAAGGGCAGGTCGACCTTATTGACATCCGCTTCCTGGCGAACAATGCGAAAATCTGCAACGGGGATGGCGTAGCTTTTCATAATGGCATTGGTCAGGGATTTATCCAGAGCCACGGCCAACACTTCGGTGCTGGAAAATGGATGCGGAATCTGGTAAGCATCCAGAAGGCAAGGAATCTGGGCTTCCCTGGCAATGCCAAAAAGACCTTCGGCAATATTGAAGACCATGTCCCAACGGTTCCCTTGCAAAAGCTGTTGCATGAGCTGATCGAGGCAGCCAATGCGCTCAACGCCATGGCCATACTTTTGTAAGGCAGAAGCAATGGCATCGATGGTTTCTTCACAGTCCATCTCAGCGACCTGTTCCGGAGAAAAACCTTTGGCCAGATAGTAATTTTTCAGATCATAAGTGAGACCTATCTGCATAATAGTGGTTCTGTGTCAGGATATTGATAAATGTTGCCAGCATAGTTGCGTAACAGCAGATTAT
>JBAXYW010000196.1:0-7932 GCA_041670605.1 Lentisphaeria bacterium | reverse complement strand
GGGCATCTGCCATTGCGGATAGATCAGGCCCAGTTCAGCCGCGGCCACTCTGGGATCACAAAGTTTTCCAGTCAATGCCGTCGCCACAGCGGTTTCAGGACTAACCAGATAGCACTGGTCATTTTTCGTACCGGTACGGTTCAAAAAATTCCGGTTAAAAGTACGGACGCTGACGGTACCGGAGGCCGGGCTGAAGCCCTGTCCGATACAGGGGCCGCAGGCGGACTCCAGAATCCGGCAGCCGGCTTCCAGAAGCGTTTCCAGCGAGCCATCTTGACTGAGCATCTGTAGTACTTGGCGGCTTCCCGGTGCAATTCCCAACGAGACTTTCGGATGCACTTTGCGCCCCTTGAGCATGGCTGCAACGAGGCGCAAGTCTTTCAGGGAGCTATTGGTGCATGAGCCAATCAGTACTTGGCTGACCGGCAAAGCGCCACATTCTTTCAAGGTTTTGATATTTCCGGGATTCGAGGGGCAAGCCGCCAGCGGTTCCAGAGAAGCCAGATCAATTTCGATGATCTTCTGATATTTGGCATCCGGGTCTGCCGCCAGCTGAACCCAGGAATCCGCCCGGCCTTCTGCGGTCAAAAAAGCCAGTGTTGCTTCATCGGAGGGGAAAACCGAGGAGGTCACCCCTAATTCTGCACCCATATTGGTAATGGTAGCGCGTTCGGGAACGCTCAGCGTTGCGACGCCAGGACCAAAATACTCCACTGCAGTACCGACATTACCTTTGCTGCCCAGAATGGACAGTACTTTGAGAATAACGTCCTTGGCGGCAACCCAAGGCGGCAGAGCGCCGGTCAAGCGGATTCCGGTTACGTTGGGAAAGGTCAGTTTGAAGGGTTCTCCGGCCATCGCCAGAGCGACATCCAGCCCGCCGGCTCCGATGGCCAGCATACCGATACCGCCGCCGGTAGGCGTATGTGAATCCGAACCCAGCAGGGTTTTGCCCGGCACCCCGAAGCGCTCCAAATGCACCTGATGGCAAATCCCATTGCCGGCACGGGAAAACAAAACCCCTTTGGCGGCGCAGACGCTCTGCAGATAAAGATGATCATTGGCGTTTTCCGGTCCGAACTGACTGGTATTGTGATCAATGTATTGCACTGAAAGTTCGGTTTTGACACGCTCAACGCCAATCGCCTCCAGTTCGAGAAAGGCCATCGTGCCGGTGGCATCCTGACAGAGCGTCTGATCAATGCGGATTTTTACTTCGTCCCCAGGACGACAATTGCCTTCTACAAGATGTGCTTTGATAATTTTTTCAATGATATTCATGTTCTACTCTTCGTTGTTGTTTGTGGCAGGCACTTGAGGCCGCCGTGACTGTATTTCAAAAGCTTTTGTCACCATTGCACTGCCAATCCGGCGGCATTGATGCCACTGCCAATGCCGAGCATGACCAGGTTCTGCCCGGGCTGCAGGCGTTTTTCTTCAACCGCCAATGCACAGGTAACCGGCAAGGAGGCCGAGCCACAATTGCCGAGAAAGGGGAAAGTGGAAAAATCCTTTTCCAGGGGCAGATGAAGGGTTTTATACAGAAGTTTCCGATGAAATTTCCCGACTTGATGACTGCAGATCAAGTCGGGAGTCTCTTCCGTCCATCCCGCCACTTTTTTCAGTTTATGCCACATACCGGCCGCGACTTTGACGCCCTGCTGCAGCAATTCCTGAGAATCCGTCTCCATTAAAGGGGCACTAAGATCGGTCATTCCGCCAGAAGCATCTCCTTGGCAGAGATGATTGCTGCTGCAATCTGAGTGCGAGGCACAGGCCAGCAGACGGTGTCCGCCCTGATTCGGAGAATATCGCCGGAGCAGCACTGCAGCGGCGGAGGAGCCGATGGTCAGAGAGGCAAACTGTGATTTCACGGTTTGCCGGGTCAAGCTCAAGTCTGCATTGAGAGTTTTGATGGTATTTTCCAGTAGCGGTCCGGCATTTTCACCGCAGACTGCGAGGCCGCAGTTGATCTGCCCCAATTCGATCATATTTGCCAGTACCATGATGCCGGAAACCATTCCCAGACAGGCATTGGAGATATCAAAATTGATGCAATCTTTACTCAGTCCGAGTTCCCTTTGCACTACAGTGGAGGTCGCCGGTTCCACAAAATCCTTGGAGACCGAGCAGTGCACGAGGCAGCCGATTTGCTCGGGCTGTGTTCCGGTATTGCGGAGCAATTTTGCGGCGGCTCGGGCAGACACCGTGCTTGGGCTGGTTCCGGGTTTCCAAAAGCGGCGTTCCTGGATTCCTGTCATCAGTTCCAGTCGCCCTTCCGGCAAATGCAAGCGTTCATAGAGGGGCGACAGGCGTTGTTCAATTTCCTGTGAAGAGACGCGATTTTCCGGCAATTCGCAGGCAAACCCTGCTAGGCAGACCTTTTGGTATTGGATCATGATGATTCCGCAATTCAATGACAAACAGAAACGGGATTGCATTCGGCAAAACGATCAGCGTAGCCGCAGCATATCCCAAAGCATCAGGCTAAACAACGTGATAAAACACAGAATTCCCAGCAGCCCGATCACCGGAATCCCCCCGAGAAGAGGGGGTCGCCCGGCATGAATAATAAGACCGGAGGCAATCAGCAGCCCCACTTGGATTAGAGCCAGACACAAGCGATTTAAGCCGTGATTGATGAAATTCTGTAAACGTTCCAATCCCTGCAGGCGATAATTCACCAGCAGGCGTCCTTCGAGGCATTGTTGCCAGAACGTTTTCTGCTGTTTGGGCAGAACCTTGAGAAAATCGAACATTTCCTCGATAATCTCACTGAATTGTGCGGCTTTTGTCGACGGGTTCAAGCTGCGCAACATGGATTTGACCAAGAAGGGGCGCAGCTGAGTAACAATGCGAAATTCCGGATCCAGCGTTCGCCCGAGCTCGTCAGATTCCCCCATCGCTTTTAGCATCAAATAGATATGAGGTTTCAAACCGAGCTGATGCCGATTGCAAAGATCGTAAAATTCCTGCAAAATATCAGCGGTGGACAAGTCGTCAATTTCGCGATAGAAATAGTGATCTGTAAAGGCACTCAGATCGCGTTCCAGCGCTTCCATATCCGGTTCTTGAACAAATTCAGCCAGACGCAGCAGGAGTTTGGCGGATTTTTTTTCATTTCCTTTAAAGATTGCGGCCAACAGTCCTGCGAAGGTATCACGTTCTTCCATGGAGCAGCGTCCGATCTGTCCGAAATCCACATAGCAGATCCGGTTTCCCGGCAGGAAGAAAAGATTGCCGGGATGCGGATCGGCATGAAAGAAGCCATGCACAAAGAACTGTTCCAGTAGCAAGTCTGCTCCCAGTCGGCTAACTTTCTGGCGGTCGATGCCGAGGCGTTGAAGCCCCTCCAAGTCAGTTCCTTTGCAGCCGCGGATAAATTCAATGGTCAGCACGCGGACGGAGGATAATTTCGGCCAGGTTCTGGGAACTACCAATCCCTGACGCCCTTCGAACTGGCGGGAAAAGCGTTGAATATTGGCCAGTTCAAAATCAAGATTGAGTTCTTCTTCCAGCTTGTGGGCAAATTCCCGCACGATTTTGCCGGGCTGCAGGAAGCGCAATTCTTCATTATGTTTTTCCATGAAATCCGCCAGCAAAGTCAGGATTTCCAAATCTGCCCGGATACTGCCTTCGATGTCCGGGCGGCGGATTTTGACAAAGACCTCGCTGCCGTCTTTCAATCTGCCGCGATGTCCCTGGGCGATCGAAGCCGCGGCAATGGCTTCCTCATCGAATTCCGCAAAGAATTCTTCAATTTCACCGCCAAATTCCTTTTTGATAATTTCGCGGACTTTCTGATACGGAAAAGGGGGCACCCGATCCTGAAGTTTGGTAAATTCCCGGATATACGCCAAGGGGATCAAATCCGGTCGACCGGAGAGAATTTGCCCCAGTTTGACAAATGTGGGTCCGAGTTCCACCATGACATTGCGGAGGCGTTCCGGCAGACTGATCGGAGAATTGACCAGTTCATCCCAATTGCCGGCATGGGCTGCTTCCGGTACCAGGCCGCGTAATTTGTCAAATAAAAAACCAAAACCATTGCGAAAAAGCACGCTAAGGATTTTCCGCAAGCGGGCAAAATGCCGATAGGTCCGCGTAATTTTTTGGAATGGTAAAAGAGACGACATCGAGTTCTCCGCAAGGCAACAGCGCCTTCAGGACTGCATGATTTTTTTGACCCGCTGCAGTTCGCTTTCGATGCCCTGACGAAGGTCGTCAATAATCCCCTGGACGCTTTCAATTTTTCGAACCAAGCCGACGGATTGTCCGGACATCAGGGAGCCATTTTCCACATCGCCATCCTGTACGGCGCGACGCAAGGCCCCGACCCAGAAATTTTCCACCTGGGATTGAGCTTCTTTTACATTGATGTGCGCATGATCGAGCATACCGATCAAGTCCAGTTGCAGCTGGGCAAAGCGTTTCAACCCCTGATTTTTCAGAGCGCGCACCGGCACCACGGGCAGACGGTCATCGAATTGGCTGGCTGAGACGGCATCCCGGGCATCGGCTCGGATCATCGTTTGTTTGAACGTATGATGGGCACAACTTTCTTCCGCCACGGCAAAGCGTGTCCCGAGCTGCACCCCAGCGGCTCCCATCATCATCAGATGAGCGCTCATTCTGCCGGTTGCGATTCCGCCGCCAACAAAGATCAAGGCCTCATCGAATTTAAAAAGCACTTCTTGAATCAGAATATTGAGGCCGACCGTACCGATATGGCCGCCCGCTTCCGTACCTTCCAAGATCAAGGCATCCGCACCGGAATTCAGCATCCGTTTGGCCACGGCATACGCAGGGGCGAAGCACATGACCTTGCTACCTGCCGCTTTCATCAGGGCGATGTCGCTGTCACGCGGAAGTCCCCCTGCAAAGATAACGATTGGCACGGGGTTGCGCTGAAGCATTTCCAACTGGGCATGATAAGCGGGGGAAAGGGTGATCAGGTTGACGCCAAATGGGGCATTGGTCAGACTTCGGGTCTGCTCAATGGAAGCTTCCAGAAGGTTCGGCGGACAATTGCCCCCCGCCAGGCTGGCAAACGCCCCCGCATTGCAAACGGCGGAAACCAAATTTGCTTCGCTGATCCAAGTCATTGCCCCACAAATAATGGGAACTTTACAGCCAAGAAATTCATTTCCTCTACGAAAATATTTTTCACTTAGATTCTCCATATGCTTCCTTTTGATGTTGTTAGCTTCTTTGCTTCACTCCTCACTCGCCTCCTGGAACACCGGCATTCAAGATTAGAGCATTTTCCCCATGACAGCCAGGGCGGCATCCAGAATGATGTCCTGCCCCTGCAGTTCTGCTGCGTCGTTGCCATTGTCGCTGGTTTCGGGCGTTTTTTTCACCCGGCCACGACGCGAATTTTTTCGTTCGGCATGAAATTTCCGGTACATGGTTGCGGCCTCATTTTCCATTTTCTGATAGTCTGCCCGTTCCTTGATCTCCAGTGGCAGCAATTTCTTTTCTCTTAAGGCGGCATAAAACTTCAGATTCTCAAGATATTCGCCGAATGCGCTTGATTTTGCCATGTAGTCCTGCGCGAATTCTTGCAATTCCTGTTTTGTGACAGTCTTCTGGTTGCCATTGCTCGCACTTGTATAGCGAGCCGGGCTGATTTCATCCCAAGGCATCACATGCGGCAATCGAGCTTCGCCGACTTCCATATAATCACTGAAAGCCGGGAAAATAATATCCGGAATCACCCCTTTGACCTGCGTCGAACTGCCATTAATGCGGTAAAATTTTCCGATGGTAAATTTCAGGGAGCCGGTAGGCTGTTGATGTAGGATACTGGCTGCACTACGGATTTGGCCGTCGCGTTCCAGGTCAAAAACGGTTTGCACTGTGCCTTTGCCATGGGTTGATTTATCTCCCAATACCAGTGCACGTCCGGTATCCTGCAAACAGGCCGCGACGATTTCGGAGGCCGACGCGCTAAATTTATCGACCAGGACGATTAGCGGACCGTTATAAGCGGCGGTCTGATCCTGATCCAGCAGTTTTTCAATTTGTCCCCGGTAATATTTGACTTGAACGACTGGGCCTCCATTCAGAAAAATCCCTGAAAGCTGCACGGCTTCATCCAGACTGCCGCCGCCATTGCCTCGCAAATCCAGGATAACGCCCCCCAGCGGGCCTTCCTCTTGCGCTTTTTTCAACTGCTTCAGAATATCTCTGGAAGAACTGGTGTAATCTTCCTCTTTCCGGGAACGGGCGGAAAAATCACTATAAAAAGAGGGTAGATAGAGCACCAGAATCCTAGCCTTTTCAGCTTCCGGCAAGTCCAGGAGTCTGGTATCCGCCTGGGCTTCCTGATCTTTGAGTTTGATCTCGTCCCGTGTAATACTAATCTGTTGTCGAGTGCTACTGCCTTCCGGCAGAATGGTCAGATGCACGACCGTATTTTTCGCGCCACGGATTTGTCCAACCACTAGATTTAAGGGTAGATCGACCACATCGACAGGTTCTTTCCCATCTTGAGCGACAGCAATGATCCGGTCGCCTTCTTTGAGCTGTCCATCCTTATCTGCGGGGCCACCACTGATCACATTAACGACCACGGTATAAGGGCCGATACTGCTCAAAGTCGCACCGATTCCCTGCAGTGAAAGGCTCATATCGATATCAAAATTATCTTTTGTATCAGGAGCCATATAGGCCGAATGCGGATCAAACAGTTGTGCCAAGGAACTCATGAAGATTTCCAGAATCTGAATCGGCTCATACTCCAATCGGCGTTTGTAATTACGGGCAATATTTTTGGCTTGGCGGTCGATAAAATTATCATCCAGCCAGGTTGGAGTTTCCTCTTCTGCTGCTGGTGTTTCACCATTTTCCCGCTTTTGCTGCTGCAATTTTTCGAGGAGGAGGAGGTTTTTGATTCGCAGGCGCCAGAGTTCCTGGAGTTCTGGCATGGTTTTTTGCCAGGGTGCATTCTCCTCATCCAACGGGAGATATTCTTTTCTGGTGAAATCGGGGGTTTGTTTGATGCAGTTTACCGAGAATTGCGCCCATTGGCGAACCCGTTCCAGGAAGCGTCGATAGACCGCAAAAGCGAAGTCCAGATTCACGGTACGGGTACGGGAATCCCAGAGGATCGTTTCATAGCTACGAAATTCCTCCAGATCGGACTCCAGAAAGAACATTTTATTGAAATCAAGAAATTTAAAATAATTTTCATACCATTGGGCGGAAATCTGCGGGGTGATTTTATATTTCTGATAATGGCTCGAAAATAAAATCTCGAAGACTCTTTTTCCGACGAGTTTTTCCCTCAAACTGGCATTTGGCAGAGCGACTTCCAAAGCCAGCATTTCCTGCACACTGTCTTCGGCAGCCATAGAGACGTTCCAACAGAGCAGGAAAACGCCCACACAGAGGGGTAATTTCTTCAATAATTTCAACAAGCGCATGATTTTCTCTCAGCTGACATTCTTAACATGCTAGGTAAAAATGGACAAGATTCTGTCCAGTCGTAGGAGCACAAATCCGGCAGCGGGGGGGGGTATTGTTAGCGGCTAAAGCGTCCTCTTTGCACAAACTGCAAATCTGTGATCGCACCATCACCAGCCTTCAGTAGTATTTCCCGAATTTTCGGTTTATGCTGTCTTTCAAAAACGTACATCCAACTGGGATTGTTGACTTCCAGAATCAGAATTCCATCTTTCAGGTCTGCGGGACGTACCTGAGCGGCCATGGTTTGACCCAGCAGGTCACTCCAGCAATGGCGCAATCTTTCCAACAGATTCTGATGATCCGGTTCAAAGGTCTGCAGAATACGATCCAGCAGCCGATCCATGCGCTCTGTCGGCGGGCGCAAACTGGCAAATACATCCGCTCTACGCTCTTCACCCAGCCAACTTGAAAGCGCATTTTCCCGGCGTTGTTCTTGAGCACTGGGATGGCGGCCAAAGC
>JBAXYW010000195.1:0-7946 GCA_041670605.1 Lentisphaeria bacterium | reverse complement strand
CGCCCGGGGTAGGCGTGTAGTTTGTAAATAGTGCCCTGTAGGGGCACCTCAATGATTCATTTCACACCCCGATATATTTTAAGTTAGCGCCAATAGGCGTCCTCGCCAGCATCCCGGATTGTGGTTCGTTTACGTCTTAAAAAAAACAGAGTCGTCAAAGTCAGACTTCCGGCTCTTAAATTTTGTTTTTGAGCAGACGTAGCCAGGGACTCTGAATTTATTTGGGCAGATAGGACAACACAAGGCAAAACGTGCTGTGAAAGAATGATGGGGAAGAATCAAAACAAAAAGAAAAGCTGTGGAACAGCAGTTGGAACATCCTAAAACTGGAAAATGAATGCCGAATTCCAGTGGAGTAGAAGAAAGCAAAAAATCAAAAATGGGTTTAGGCAAGAAAACAGCTAATTAAGGAGAGAAATCGGATTGGATATGCCAGTTTTTGAAGCCTATGGGATGGCTGTAAAAAAAGCTTCACAGCAAAGCATATAATTCCGGAAATGGCTGCAGACTGCGCTTCAGAATACCATGCATATAAGCGATAGAAACACCATAATTGGTGATTGGAACACTCTGATCCTGGGCACATTGCTGACGATATTTCATCTCCCGCTCATTGAGCATGCAGGCTCCGCAATGAATGATCATCCGGAAGGACGTCAAATCATCCGGAAACTCCGTGCCGCTGCAATAATGAAATTGGATTTTCCGCCCAGTAAACTGATGGATCCAATTCGGCAATTTAACTGTCCCGATATCATTGCATTGGCGATGGTGAGTACAGCCTTCCGCAATCAAAACCCGATCGTCATCCCGCAAATCCGATAGAGTGCGGACACCGCGAACAGTCAACTCTAAATTTCCTTTATAACGGGCAAACAGTATGGAAAACGAGGTCAGAGGAATCTCTGCAGGTGTGATGGCAGCAACCGTCTCAAAAGCCTGACTGTCGGTCACCACCATGCGGAGACGGCAACCGATGCGCCCCAGAAGATTCTTCAACCCTGTATCCTGAACTACCAGCGCCGAGGCGTGTGCATCCAAGATATCACGGATGGTCTGCTGCTCCGGGAGAATCAAACGCCCTTTCGGAGCCGCCTTGTCAATCGGAATCACCAAAACGACCAGGTCTTCCGGAGAAAGCAAATCCGCAATAATCTTTCGCCCCTGATTCTCTTCCTCGGGAATTTGCCGAGCAAGCAATTCCTTCAACTCGAGGATATTCGCGCCGGACATGCTGCTGATGGCGATAGAATTCTCCCCGGCAGGAAACGTGATCTGCCCCCCTTCGATCAAATCCATTTTATTCCAAGCAACGACATAGGGAATTTTTTTGGCCTTAATGCGTTCCAAAATCGCTTCATCTTCGGGGGTCATGCCAAGCGTAGCGTCCAGCACCAGCAAGGCCAAATCGGTCTTATTGAGAACCTGGTACGCTTTGCGAATACGCATATCCCCAAGGCTACCTTCGTCATCCAGCCCGGGCGTATCAATGATCATCACCGGCCCCAACGGCAACAGCTCCATCGTCTTGAAAACCGGATCCGTCGTCGTGCCTCTCAGCTCGGAAACAATGGCCAGATCCTGCCCGGTAATCGCATTAATAACACTGGATTTGCCGGCATTACGCCGGCCAAAAATGCCGATATGCAATCGATTGGCTGCGGGGGTATCATTCAATCCCATACTTTGAACTCCTCTTAAAACCTGAAATCACGTTCACCATTTTCAATTTGAGCCAAATTATGCGTCGCAATCGCCCGTATCTTTTCATTCGGCACCTTGACGATCTCCTTCCGGATCAACTCTTCACCAAGTTTTTTAGTCGGCTCGGAAGCATAATCCAACAGGTATTCTTTCAAAGTCATCAGCGCATTGGGATGACAACAGTTATGAATCTGCCCACTCTTGCACAAACTCATAAAGCGATCTCCAGTACGTCCGGCTCGATAACAGGCCGTGCAAAAACTGGGAATATAACCCATCGTCATCAGCCATTGGATGATCTCATCCAATGTACGGTGGTCACTGAGATCAAATTGCGTTGTATTGATATCCACAGGCTCGGGTTTGGCATAACCGCCGACACTGGTACGAGAAGCCCCGCTGACCTGGGAAATCCCCAGATGCAACACCCGTTCCCGGCACTGCTGGCCTTCCCGAGTTGAAATAATCATTCCAGTATAGGGAACTGCAACCCGAATACAGGCTACCAATTTTGCAAAAATATCGTCGTTTATACTGTTATTAAAAGTATTGGGATCCACATCATCAGCAGGCTTGATACGGGGAACACTGATTGTATGAGGACCTACTCCAAACACCGCTTCCAGATGTTCGGCATGCATCAATAATGCAGAAAATTCATAGCGGTAGAGTTCCAAACCAAACAAAACTCCCAGACCGAGATCATCAATGCCACCCTGAAAAGCCCGATCCATTGCCTCGGTATGATACGCATAATCATGTTTCGGGCCGCTGGGATGCAAGCGTTCGTAACTATCCTTGTGATAGGTCTCTTGAAACAGGATATACGTACCAATCCCGGCTGCTTTCAACTTCTGATAATCCTCCACCGTCGTCGCTGCAATATTGACATTCACTCGCCGAATCGCGCCATTCTTATGCTTGATACTGTAAATCGTTTTGATGCTTTCCAAAATGTATTCAAGCGGATTGATCGTCGGATGCTCCCCAGCCTCCAAAGCCAGACGCTTATGCCCCATATCCTGCAAAGCAATCACTTCCGTACGAATTTCTTCCTGAGTAAGCTTTTTGCGGGTAATCTTCTTGTTTGACATACGATAGGGGCAATATACACAATCATTAATACAATAATTGGACAAATAGAGCGGAGCAAAAATCACGATCCGGTTGCCGTAGAAATCTTTTTTGATCTGTTCAGCCAGCCGGTAAATTTCCTGATTCTTTTCCTCAATATCGCAGTCCAGCAAGATGGCTGCTTCCCGGTGACTGAGGCCTTTGCGCAGTTTAGCCTTGGCAATGATCCGATCAATCAATTCGACATTGTGCTTATTGCTCTCGGCATACGCCAAGCTCTCCATGACTTCATCATGATTAATGAATTCTTCTGATTTTGCTGATTTTACATCGTACATTGTTCTTTTCCTTTTTTACAGTAACTCATTCCGTGAACGGGCGTTCTCAAGAGCAAGTGGCTTGCTCCCACACCCCTTATGCTTATTCAAACCTCTTCTTTAGGATAATCTCCTCTGGAAACCGCAATTTCGCAATCGATAAGCGCCAGACGATGGCGTAATTCCTCCAAGCCCTCAGCGGCTTCCGCCCCGCTATTCAATTTGTTATCATAAAGCAAATACTTATCGCGTACATCCGGTGGAGACAAGTTCGGCATGATTACATTCGCCCCGGCCAGAATCCCCAGTTCCCGGCCTGTGGGATGAATGCTTCCCAAAGCCGTCGTCGCCGGCAAAAGCACTCGCGGCAACATCAAACGCAACAAGGAAAGCAGAAACAACGTCAGCTCCAAACTGCCCGGCGGCGCATCCCGAAAAGGGGTATCATGATGCGGAATAAAAGGGCCAATGCCAATCATCTCAGGGCGGAACTGACTGAGAAATTCCAGGTCTTGAGCCAAGCAGTCCAGCGTCTGAAAAGGCGACCCCACCATGAAACCAGCCCCAGCCTGATAGCCCAGAGAGCGTAAATCCTGCAGACAACGCAATCGGTTTTCCAAAGTCTGCTGAGCCGGATGCAATTTGGCGTAATGTTCAGCATTCGCGGTTTCGTGCCGCAACAGATAACGATCCGCCCCGGCTTCCCGGAAGGCCTTGTACGTGGCAAACGTTTTTTCTCCAATTGACAAAGTAACTGCGCAATCCGGATAACGCACTTTAATCTCCCGAATGAGCTTCACCATACTCGCTTCGGTGAAATAAGCATCTTCACCTCCCTGCAAAACAAAAGTGCGGAAACCCAGCGGATAGCCCAGCTCACAACAAGCCAGAATCTGCTCGGGCGTCAGCCGATAACGCTCAGCCTTGCGATTGTCCCGACGAATGCCGCAGTAATAGCAATTGTTACAGCAGTAGCTGCTGATTTCGATCAGACCCCGGATAAAGACCTGCCGCCCAAAATGTTTTTTTCGAAGCCGTGTTGCGCCCCCAGCAGCCCTTGCCATCAGTTCCGGAGTGCGCTCTGCAATGAGCCGTCCGAACTCAACCCTGCTGAGCTGACCCTGTTCTTCCAGTTTATCAAGCAGAGTTATGAGCATTAGGACTGCTGCTCCTGTGTTTGGATGGGATTCACGGCTTTACTGGCGTAAACAATCTTCACGCTTACCCCTGGCAACATGCCCAGCTTGCCAGATAATGCACTGATCACCGGCTCCGGTGCATCCACCGCAACACTGATAATCGAAATCTTCCGCGCACGGTAGGGAACCCCCATGCGACCAATCATATATTCCCCATACTGATGCAAAAGACTGTTCAGCTTTTCTGTGGATTCGTAATTTTCTACAACAATCCCAATCAATGCCACGCGTGTCGCCATTTCATCAAACCTCAAAACAAAAAAAAACGCCCTCGGGAAAGGGCGTAAAAAACAAAAGACAAAACGAATCAAGCAAATACCTGATATTTGCGTAAAAACGTCTTTTCCCGTTGTCTTCGCCCTCAGAATTACTTCTTCGGAGTCAGTTCGGTATGTTCATCGATTCACTGCCGGAAATTCATCACAACAGCTCATCACTTGCATTAATATAATACTAATTTCTTATTTCAACAAGGAAAACTGAAAAAACTTACAGGATTTCTGCTTTTTCCTTGTTCTTTTTTTCGTGTATTACTCGTTGACGGCTTTCTTTCTCTCCACTCCGCCATAGCAAAATCAAAAAAAAAGGGCGACACCAAAGGCGCCGCCCCTTCTGTAGCCGGCCAAACTTGGCCAGTATTCTCTCTGATTTATTTCGCCGAAAGTTTCACCACCTTGCCGCCATTATCCAGGGATTCATTGGCAGCCAGAACTACTTCCAGGTTTTTGACCGCTTCGCTGTATGGCGAAAGGATCAGCGACTGATCATTGCTAAGGATGGCATCGATAAAGGCAATATCCTCTTCCTGTCCGTAATCATTGCCCGTCTTGACCGTAATCGTGCGGTTCGTTTCGGTAATCGTTGCACTTGTCCGCTCGACATAGTCCAGATGTCCGTCCATGGCATAAACATCAATGCCGCATTTGCTACCCGGGCCACGGACAAAACAGCCACTGTAGACCGTGCCGATAATCCCATTGGCAAATTTCAGATTGACCGCAGAGGCATCTTCGGTATCATAATTTTCCACATCCGTAATAACACCACGACGACCAAAAGCCTGCACTTCGACAACTTCGCCAAACAAATGCCGGCACATATCAAAAATGTGAATGGTCTGCTCAACCGCCTGCCCCCCAGAGGTGTCCCGACGACGCCACCACCAAACCGACGGCATCCCGCCAACCCAGTACGCATTGAAAAAACCAACTTGCTGACTGGCTACCCAATTCTTCATCATCGGCGCAAAATCTAAATAGCGATCCTGAAAACCGGCCGCATTGATCCGCTTTTTAGCCTCCAGAGCCATCGCCACTTTTTTTGCGTATTGGAGATCCAGGCTGACAGGTTTCTCAACAAAAAGATGACAGCCTTTTTCAATCGCCAAAAGTTCCATCCCATTATGTGCACAAGGCTCAACACAGACATACACCGCATCAAGCTTTTCCTGGTTCAGCATTTCTTGATAGTCTTTATAAGGCTTGGCTCCAAACCGCTCCGCAGCCGCTGCCGCCCGTTCATCCACCAGATCACAGACCGCCATGATTTTTGCTTCCGGTATCTTCTGGTCAGCATAATGCCCAAAATGATAACCGGCAATTCCACCACAACCAATAAAACCAACCTTGACCACCTTCTTAGCCATCCAATTACCTCCAATTGTAAACAGTAAAAATACAAGTAAAAAAATAGCAGACCTGAAAACGCAATCTTAATAGTGTAATCGCTATTTGAAATTTTGCAAAAAACCAAAGAAAAATTGCTTTATCGGCAAAAATACGGTATATTACTGTTTTTTAGTATCAATCATTCCCCATTAACAAAATCTCTCATCGAAGAAAGTGCTGGTACGACTCATGAGCATGGACTGGCCAAAATTAGGTTTTGCCTATCAGAATACCAATTGCCATATCCGATACACCTGGAAAAATGGCCAATGGGATACTGGCGAACTAATCAAATCCCCCTATATTAACCTGCATATCGCTGCAACAGCTCTGCATTACGGACAGGCTGCCTTTGAAGGCATGAAAGCATTTCGCGATAAAACCGGAAAAGTACGCGTGTTCCGGGTCGAAATGAACGCTACCCGCATCAACCAATCCGCCCGGCAGATTATGATGGCGGAGATTCCGGAAGAACTTTTCATGGATGCCGTCCGCCGGGTCGTCAAAGCCAACATGGAATTCGTCCCCCCCTACGGCACTGGCGCCACTCTCTACATCCGCCCGCTACTGATCGGCTCCGGCCCACAAATCGGCGTAAATCCCGCCCTGGAATACACCTTCATCATCCTGGTGACACCAGTAGGGGCATACTACAAAGGTGGCCTGACCCCCATGCGAGCCATCGTCTTTGACGACCATGACCGCGCCGCACCACATGGCACCGGACATGTCAAACTGGGCGGTAACTACGCAGCCAGCCTGCTGCCACATCATCTGGCTCATGAAGCAGGCTTCCCAATGGATCTCTATCTCGACCCCGTCGAACATAAATACATCGAGGAATTCGGCACATCCAATTTCCTAGCCATCAGCAAGGATGGGAAATATCTCACCAGCAAATCCCCGTCCATCCTGCCCAGCGTTACCAATGACGGACTGTGCAAATTGGCGGCTCATCTCGGCATGCCGGTGGAAAGACGAAAAATTGCCTTCGAGGAATTGGAAAACTTCGCCGAAGTCGCCGCCTGCGGAACCGCAGTGGTGATTACACCGGTCAACGAAATCGTCCGCGGCAATAAAGTCATCCAGATCGGCCCACGGGAAGGCTGTGGACCCATTCTGCAAAATTTGTATAATCATTACACAGCCATTCAGTGGGGCGATGAAGAAGATGTCTTCGGATGGCTAACCCCGATCGATTGAAAAAATCACTTTTCGCCTTGTTGCCGTTGCAACGATTAGCAAATAATTTTGCTTGCCAATCGTTTTTAGGGTAACAGGGCTGAAAATCAACCCTGGAGGTAAAGGTGCCAGCAAAAGAAATCACAGAGCTCCAAGAACTCGCTTTGCCGGAAACCGATGAAAAAGTCAGCTATGAATCGGCCTCCGATCGTGTGCTGATGAAATGGATGTGTAATGGTGATACACTGGCGTTTGAAACCATTTTTCGACGCTATGAAACTCGACTGGTGGCTTACGCCGCCAAGTACATTAATTCGTTGGACCTGGCCAAGGACATCTGCCAGGAAGTTTTCCTCAAACTGATCGCTAAACCGCCTTCCAGCCTCGTTTATGACAACCTCGGACCTTGGCTTTTCAAAGTCACCCGAAATCTGGCCATCGATAAACAACGACGACGTAAATTTGAAATTACAGGCGATGAAAAAGATTTTCCGGAAGCTCGGGAAGACCGCAACCCGTTGCAGACTTTAAGTGATCAGAACGATGCTACGCTGATCCGGGAACTGGTCAATGCCCTGCCCCCAGAACTCCGGGACGTGGTGGAATTACGCATCGATGGCGATGTCCCTTTCAAGGAAATTGCGGAAATCCTTAATATTCCGCAGGGTACTGCTCTCTGGCGGATGCATCGGTCAGTCGAAATCCTTCGACAACAGTGGAAAAATTATGGTGCACAATTGTGATTATTATCGTGAAAAGGCTCTGTTAGACGGCATGGATAGCCATGCCGCCGCACAGTGGCG
>JBAXYW010000194.1:0-7963 GCA_041670605.1 Lentisphaeria bacterium | reverse complement strand
TGTCGAAGGTATAATAATAAGACCAATATGTTTTTTGTGAATTCACTGTAGATGCATCTGGATTATCAGGGTGAGGTTCACTGTCATCCAAGGTGTAGTATAGGGTGGAGTTTGCATCACATCGGTACCCATAAAAATGGATTTCCACCGGGGCATTCTGGGAACGCGATGAATTTTCGCTGAAACGGAAATACAGTTCAGGTGGGGAGTATGGATAAGCGCCTTGTTCTTCGAAGGTGATCAGTTCTTCGAGGTCTGGCCAGTCGTCATCCCAGCCGAAGAGAGCGTACTTGAAGCGATCCGGCCAGGAGTTGTAATCCGCTAGGCATTCCCAGTACTTAATCACGATTGGGTTCAACAGGTTGGTTCCAGTTTCGGAGTTGGTGGCTGTTGGATTGCCGTAGAGGGAAGCAATGGTCTTGATATCTCCCATGAAGGTGATTTGCAGGCCATCGCTGCATTCAAAAAAAGCCGACATGGCCAGGGTCTGAATGCCGGTCGGGATCATCAATTCTTCCAGGGCGGTGCATTGTCTGAATGCGCTGGAGCCGATATGTTTTAGAAATCTTGGCAAGTCCAGTTCAGTGAGGTTTTGGCAGCCTTCCAGGGCGTGGCGACCGATTCCGTTGAGTCTTTCCGGCAGGGAAAGGTCGTTCAGGGCACTGCAATTCTGGAAAAGATACGGGGTCAGGATTTTCAGGTTGTCGGGCAGGCGTACTTCCTGCAGGTTTTTCATTTCACGAAATGCACCTTCGCCGATGTTTTCTACGGTATCGGGGACGAAGAGATTTTCGAGGTGTTGTGCGAAAGCGAAAGCCCCCGCTGCGATGTAACGCACTCTCTCCGGGACGGAATAAGATGTTTCTTGTTTTGCCGGAGGCCAGGCGATCAGGGTGGTTACGTCCTGGTCAAAAAGGACGCCGTCGATAGTTGTGTAGGAAGCATTTTCGTCATCGACGACGATGGTTTGCAAAATTCGCTGGTTCAGGAAAGGATTTTCTGCTGCCGACCCACTGATATCGGCTGTCCCGTTCAAATTTTGTACGGTTGCCGGAATAAAGATCGAGCGCAGCGTGCCGCCACGTTCCGGATCACCGACGAAGCCGGTGAACATTTTGCCTGTTGTGGGCAGGGCCAGGATAGCTTCGCCGCCGCGGTACTGCCAGCAACCTGCCTCTTCATCATAAAAAAAGCGGGACTGAAATTGGTCGGTATTGAGTTTTACGAAGGTGCGTGCGACGGGCGGGCTGGCTGGCTGATCATTCAAAAATACCCATGCTGTGACGATACAATCTTGTTCAATCATAAAGGGGGCTTTGAACAGATTTGATTGTGGGGTCGGGGTGCTGCCATCCAGCGTATAGCGAATAGCCGGTGCCAGCGCGCGGGTTTCGGGGATACTGATTTCGACAGTCAGCTGAGCATCAAAGAAGTCGCTGTTGTCGTTTGTCTGTCCACTGATGACCGGAATGATGGCTTCGATGATATTGACCGGAATGCCTTCGAAAAACTCTCCCCAGCCCATGCCAAGAAGGGCGTTGATTTTCGTAATTGCGCTGCTTTCAAAAATGGGCTGGTCATTGATTCGGGCAGGGGGAGCACCCAGAAACGTTACTTCCGTCAGAGCCTGGCAATTCCGGAAAACGCCGTGCCCGAGCTGACGCAAGTTTGCCGGAAAAATGATTGAGCTCAACGAATGGCAGTCGCGGAAGGCCTCCGCTTCGATTTTGAGCAACTGGTTTGGCAAAGTCAGATCGTTAAGTAGAATACAGCCGGCAAATGCCTCTTTACCAATTTCCAGCAGGGAGTCAGGCAGAACGACGCTTTGCAGTTGAGAACAGTTGCGGGCAGTGCCATCGGTCAAACGCCGGAGGCCTTGAGGAAATTCCAGTAATTCCAATTCGGCACAGCTGTCGAAATGGTATCCACAATGTGCCAGGCCGGGCGGCATGATGACTGCCAGGCAGTTCAGGTTCCATAACCCGGACGAACAGAGGTTGTAAACGGCTTTGCCATCAAGAGTAGAGGGAATCCGGACGACCGGATTCTCTCCATGGTAATCCTCAATTTCCAAACGTCCTTCGGAACCCTGGCAATAACAGGCCCGTACCGTAAAATCTTCTGGCGCGTAGGGTGGATTGTCATCAATGCGTCCGAACGCGACTCGTTTGATTCCGCTGGCGGGCTGTCCATCGGATGTAAACCAGCGCAATGCCAGGCGTGTGCTTAGGGTCAGGGTCTTGGTCGCTTCACCGGAAATACTGGCGGAGGAATTTTGTGGTTCTGCGAAGCCGGTAGAATAGCGCAGGACAAAACCGTCCTCCTGCCCTGAAAATATCAATGATAGGCTGTTTTCGAAGAGGTTTCCGGGGGCATGGTCTTGCCGTTCGACCCGGGGAAGATTTCTTCCGGGCAGGACGGCCAGGCGCAAACCGCGATATTCGGTTCCGGGTTCCTGGCCGGCGCAACCTGGCCAGACCCGGATTTCCGGCAGGGTACCAGAGAGGCCGGAGAAGGGTTCTTCTTCTTGCGGCAACATGCCATTGAAAAGAATGTATTCCAGATTACGGCAGCCATACAATGCTTTCTCTGATAGTTGCAGGAGGGTTGAGGGAAAGGACAGGGAACAAATCCGACTGCCCTTGAAGACCCATGCGTCGATTTTCAACACAGGTTTTCCGCCCAGAGTTGAGGGCACTTCGACATTGCTTTCCTGCCCGAGGTATTCTTCGATGGAGACTCCACCGCGATACGGTATCGTCAAAAAATCGTATTCTGCAGCGATGGCGGTTATACTGCAAATGACCATGCAGGCCAGAATAACAAACGAATGATACATGGTTTTCTCCTGGAATGCTGTTATCTGATCAATCCATTATCCAATCAAATCCTCCCTGTATTATTCCTGTGCTGGATCCGGATCGGGTGTCTCCTCCTCCCGAATTCTCCAGGAACGCGCCCATTCGCGCCATTCGTCTTTCTTTGCCTGGAAATCGTCTATATTTTCCTGATACTGATCACGCAAGCCTTCGTAATGATCCCGTTTTTCGTCAATGTCATCCTGATATTGATTGCGAAAGGCCTCAATGGCGGATTTCAAACGTGCCCGAACCCGCTTGCCACGACTGGATTTTTTTTGCTTGTTGACCGCTGGTTGGAGCGATTCGTCGGAACCAGCCTGATTTTTGCCGAGATTCTCCTCAACATATTCTCCACCAAGGCTGACGAAGTCTTCGAAAAGCCTACTTAAATTATTTTCGACGAAATCATCTTTGATGCTTTTATAATTTTCGATATAGGTTTGCAAATTACTTATTTCCGCGTCGGCATCGGACCGGGCGGAATCGAGGTTTACTGCATCGAACCATTCCTCCAAATCCGTAAAAATATTTTTGCTGTCGGCGACGGCTTTAGTTGTATCAACCTCGTCGAGGAGTTCGTGGAGATGGTCTTTCCCCTCTTCGACATCGTTTTGGAGGTCTTCGTTAAGGACTTCTTCATCGAGGAGCCATTCTTCGGCCTCCTGCAATGCCTCATCTTTTAAATCAAGGAGCTCTTCTTCTCCGGAAAAGTATTCTTCGTTAATGATTTTTTTCGCTGTTTCGCTGACCAGTGCCGGTTCTGTGCTGTGTCCGCATTTAGCAGGACAGGCAGTCTCGGATGGGTCTGCAGCATATACCGTGAGAAACGACAGAAAAACCACAAAACCAGGCAACATACGCATTGTTTTATTCTCCTGTACGGCAGATTTTTAAACCGAAAATAAGGCACTGAGAATTATCTGGATGCTGAATAATTTATAGGTCTTTTTTATATTGTCAACCTGAAAATCAGATAAAACAACCACAAAACTGAGTTTTTTTGTAATACGTTAGTGAAGCTCGGTAAGCCGATAGCGTAATTATATTTCAAGTTGTATAGGCACAGTACTCCATTGCCCTCTGTTTTAATCCATATTTCTCACTTTTTAGAACGCATTTTTATGTTAATTTTTCTTTGCGATTTTTCAAATTCATACCCGCAAAATAGCTTTGCATTTTATTCCAGGCGTAGTAAACACCTCCCTGTTTAGTCCAAGAACCTCCAAATATGCCGATACCTGTTATGATGCGCGACGATCCTGCCTTGAAGATTGCATCCATCGCGCGGTCTATGTTCGTGTCGCTGAATGCCTCCGGCGTAACGTGCACCGTCCTTGGCTGAGACTGTTTATTGCCGATCCCTGAGGATGGCGGCGAAATTTTCTCCCAGTACCGGGATCAGTTGCTGATCGGGCAGTGGTATGGACAGGAAAGCAGCCAATTCATAGGACTGATTATGTCCTGCAGTATCCGAGCCAAATAGGAAGCGCCGGTTGCCGAGCACTTGCATGGATTCCAAGACGGAGCGGTCTGAGCAGAAGGTGCCGCAGAGCTCCAAAAAGACATTGGGGAAGCGGCTGGCCAATTCTTCGGATTGCTTGCGTCCGTCCGCTCCGCCTCCGGAATGCCCGAGAATAAACTTCGCATGTGGATATTTGCTGACCACGTCGCAAAGCATCAACGGAGCATTCCAGGAATCCCCCCAAGTATGCTGCAGAATGGGCAGATGATGTTTTTCGGCATATTCCCACATCAGGGAAAAGCCGGGATCATCAATGCGCACCCGCCAATAGGAGGGCAACACCTTGAAGCCGACAAAAAAACCGCGGCTGAAAAACTCATCCAGCAAAGACTCTGAAATATCCGCCTTGAAATACGGGTTGAATACAAAATAACCATGCAGTTTGCCCCGATATTTTTCGGCCTGGAGTTCGAATTCCCGATTGCCGAGTACTGGGTCTCCGAAAAGAGCGCTTTCTCCGATCATGACGATCTGCTTGACGCCATTTCCGTCAATATGCTGCATAATTCGCTCGAGTCGTGTTTCGGAATCTGCCAGATCGCGCAGGAACCAGCCTCGCGTAAAGGGACCATCATGTGAGTGGACATCAAAGGTTTGTATTCCTTCCAACTTGCCACCCTCACGAAAGCTTTTCCATAATGGTTTCTGCGCCAGCAGTGGGTCTTCCGGAGCGAGTTTATGCGCTAGCTCTTCCATACCCAGCAGGCGCTCCAAGTTGCTATGGGCAACTGCTTCCTTTTCCTGAGCGGACAGCCGGGCGTGCCCCAGCGCTCCAATCGCTGCCCCATAGTGGGATTTGAAGCCCAGACCGAAGACCAAGCGCTGAATGCCAAACTCATCGCGCAGCATTTCGATTGTATCGCGCATGTGCAGCCAAGAGATGTCCAGGTAGATATTCGGCAGGCGCCACATCAAATCCATGATATGCCCGAAGCCGCCCCACATTTGCCGAGTCAGCAAGAAATTGATTGTGGAAAATTTTCTGGCCATTTCTTCCAGGTCCCGAAAATCCAATTCTCCGGAAGCGAACCCTGCATCCATCATCAGCAAGGGTTGAAAAGGTGCCAGTTCGGCCAGTATGCGTTCCATTTGACGTAGAGGGAAGCGACTCACAGCCGGGCAGATACGGAAAGCCCGGTTGCCGGAGGCGGCTTGTTTTTTCAGCCAGTCCATTGTGCCAGTTTCATAAAAATCCGCTGGAGTAATGACAAATACGGGCTTCATGCGCTCCTGGTACGGAGCCAGAGTCTGGAGCAGTTTCTGGTTACCCAGAATCGGAGAATACTCCACAGCGCTGGTGGCTTCCACCAGCATCCGATCCACCCCAAGATAATCCATATGTGCCAATAAATCCTGCACTTCCGGGAAATCAACCCGGGCAGCATAAGCACTTTTACCAATGACCCCATTAACCGCAAAATAAAACATGGATGCCTCCCGTATTACACTTCGACAGTTTCTTGGTTTGTTGCGAAAAATTCCGTTTTCAGAAACAAAAATATGCTTTGGATTCCTGTAGGGATTGTTGGTCCGGCAGCAAGGGCAAATACTCTAATCCGATATATTCCGCATAGCCCAGACGATTGAGTTCAGCCAGGACAAAAGGATAATTCAATTCCCCGTTTGCTGGTTCATGGCGTCCCGGCACGCCAGCTACATGGCAATGCCCGATGTTTTTCCAGTTATGGCGCAAAAACTCTGTCTGATTCCCGCTCATAATGGTCATGTGATAAAAATCATACAGCACTTTGATCTTCGAATTGCCACAATCCCGCGCAATGGCTACGGCTTCCAGAGCGGATGAAAGCAGATAACCGGAATGATCCACTTCGGTATTCAGGGGTTCGAGATTCAAGCGGAAATCCGTTCCGGAAAGTTTTTCGGCAGCGTCGGCGAGCGCTTCCACCAAGGCGGCACGTTGGGCGGCATAACTCAGGCCGGTGACTTGCTGACCGGTCGTCACAATGCCCTGATGACAACCAACCGACAAGGCGTTGGCGGCATACTTCTCGATGCGTTCAACAAAGGCCGCACGATTTTTCGGATTGCAGGGGGCAACCTCGGCTTCCGTGGCAAAATTCATGACGATGCTGACTAATGATACCCCACCGCTGACCATTTGCTGGAGTTCCGCTGAATCCGCACCGCGCCAAGTCTCAACCGCAGTAAAACCGCATTGCGCAATCTTTTCCGCCCGATCAACCCACCCTTTTTCCTGCGTAAAAAACAAATCAATTAATGGACAGATTTTCAACATGTTGCAAGTCCTTTAGTAATTTTTTCCGCGCTCTCAGACACTTCGTCCGGGGTCATGAAATTATTCACTGAAAGGGTTCCCATGCGGGAGATGATAGCCATGGTTTTAGGCCAGGAATCGAAGGTGTATTTTGGCACATCATGTGCATGCGGACAAGTAAAGGGGCAACCTTCCCGGGTCGCTGATTTTTGGCCGAGGAGATGTTCCCAATGCCAGGCCATATGCCAGTTCCGCACTCCCCGCGTGCTATCGCCGGCATTACCGCCAATCACGTGAGCTTGTTGCGCGCGGCGACAGTGTTCACTACTGTCAAAAAGCATCGGCAGCGAATAACCGCAGACGCCTTCCGGGTCGCTAGGCTGCAACCAGCGCACAGAAGAAGGCAATTGAATCTGTTCCCGCAACATGAAATAATTCCTGCGCGTGGTGGCAATAATCTCGTCGAGCTTCCGTACCTGAGCCAGAGCCGCTGCAGCACACAACTCATTCATGCGATAATTTTCTCCGCAGAACAGTTCGCCTTCCCGGCGTTCGCGGGCATAACGCTCCGGGCGCCAGCAGGCTGCCGTATCATGATAGCTTTGCGCCCGGGTAAACATCCATTCATCCTGTGCCATCAGGAAGCCGCCTTCACCGCAGCCAATGACCTTATAGGAATCCAGGCTGATGCAGCCAAAATCACCGATGGTGCCCAAAAATTTTCCATGGTAGGTGCCGCCGCAAGCCTGAGCCGCATCTTCAATCACCAGCAACTGATGTTTTTTCGCAAGTGCCATCAACGCATCCATTTGTGCCGGTAGTCCCAGCATATGCACCGGCATGATCGCTTTCGTGCGGGGAGTGATCAGGCTTTCTACCGAAGAGGGTGAAAGCGTCAGCGTCTCGTCAATCTCCGCAATCACCGGAATGGCTTTGGCAATCACTACCGCTGACACGGTGGCAAAAAATGTATAGGCCGGCAAAATGACTTCATCCCCAGGACCAATCCCGGCAGCCACCAGAGAGGCAATCAAAGCACTTGTACCGGAATTCACGGCCAGGACATGCTTGGAGCCGCTTTTTTCCGCAAATTCCTTTTCCAACTGCACGGTTTTGCTGCGCGGGTTGTAATAACGGAAAAAATTCCCCGCATCGCATTTTTCCTGTGCGAGCAGTTCTTTTACCTTGGCTTGAGTCTCCTTTGGCACCTCAAACACATCGATGATTTCCATCAATTCATCAAGACCGTACTTGCAGGTTTGCATGTTCATCTCCCTGGTTTTAAATACTTAGGTGGCAGATTTTTTCGCTGACCTCAGTCCCTGCCACAGCACGACCGGAAAT
>JBAXYW010000193.1:0-7981 GCA_041670605.1 Lentisphaeria bacterium | reverse complement strand
TCACAACAATTCCTGAACTCTCACAACAATTCCTGAACTCTCACAACAATTCCTGAACTCTCACAACAATTCCTGAACTCTCACAACAATTCCTGAACTCTCACAACAATTCCTGAACTCTCATGGACGCTCCATGACTTTTTATGATAGAGTATGATTCTGCTTGAAAACTTACTCGAGGAAGCTATGTTTTTTACCGTCATGCAGAAATCAGCCAGCCCACCCAACCGGGGGGCCTCCTACCCTAAAAAATGGACGCGCGCGTGAACAGTGCTGCACAAAAAGAAAACTGGAAGGGGAATTAAGCGACCAAGAGTATTGAGTATTGCAGTGCCGATCGATCGTACGCGGCTTGATAATTGCACGGTAAAATATTATATTTTTATTTTTCTTATGGCTTCTTTTTCAACACCTGTTGTGCGGGGAAGCGAAAGACGATCAAAACCCATCTTACTTCGAAGGATCAATACTATGCCTGCCAATAATGAAGTCGGCGAAAAAATCAAAAACTTGCGCGAACTCCGCGAAATATCCATTGACGAACTGGCTCAGCGCTGCAACATGCAGCCGTTGCAGATTACGAAAATTGAGGCCGGGGAAGTCGCTACCTCGCTGACGCCCTTGTTGAAAATTGCCCGTGGGCTTGGCGTTCGTCTGGGCACTTTTCTCGATGATGCCGAAACCCCTGGGCCGGTTCTTTCGCGGGCTCAGGAAAGCAGTAAAACGGTTCGTTTTGCCGGTACCAGTGATGTCAAAGGGCTGGACTTCCATCCCCTTGCCGCCAATAAATGCGACCGTAACATGGAACCTTTCATCATCGATGTCCACCCGCCCTTTTCGTCCGCCTTTGAACTCTCCAGTCACGAAGGAGAAGAATTTATTTTTGTTCTTGAGGGCAGCATCGAAGTGGCCTATGGCAAAGAAAAATATCTGGTTGCAAAAGGAGACAGCATCTATTACGATTCAATCATTCCCCATCATGTACATGCCATGGAAAACAAAACGGCCAGAATCCTGGCGGTGGTTTACGCCCCATACTAAAAAAACTCAGTCAGCACGTCGAGGTTAATTACAAAATACGACCGCCTAACCTAGGACTCTTACCATGAAATATACGGATCAGCTTTTTTCCGAAAAAACCATTGGTGAATTTTTTGAAGATCTTGTTCTGACACAGCCCGACCACCCGTTTATCATGTATCCCGACCGGGGACTGCTCTGGACTTATGCAGACTTTTTTGAGCGCAGCGACCGCATGGCCAAAGGACTTCTTGCCATCGGCATTAAAAAGGGCGATCATGTCGGTGTCTGGGCACGCAATGTCCCCGAATGGCTGACCCTGATGTTCGCGACTGCCAAGATCGGTGCGGTGCTCGTTACGATCAATACCAATTACAAGATTCATGAAGCCGAATACGTCATGCGTCAGTCGGATATGCATACGATCGCCATTGTCGACGGACAACGTGATGTCAGCTTCATCGATATCATCTATCAGCTCGTCCCGGAATTGAAACTGCAACCCAGAGGGCATCTGAAAAGCAAACACTTCCCGCAACTGAAAAACGTCCTCTATATCGGCCAGGAAAAACAACGAGGCATGTATAACAGCAATGAGCTTTTCCAACTCGGCATAAGTCAGAGTGACGAGCAGCTCAAAACAGCCAAAAGCGGCCTCAACCGCTATGACACCATCAACATGCAATATACTTCCGGAACCACCGGTTTTCCAAAAGGCGTTATGCTGAGCCACCGGAATATTCTGAATAACGGTTTCTACATCGGTGAACGACAAGTCCTGAGCAAAGAAGACCGCGTCTGCATTCCGGTGCCCCTTTTCCATTGCTTCGGCTGTGTGCTGGGCATCATGGCCGTCTTCAGTCATGGAGCCACGGCTGTGCTGGTGGAACAATTCGATCCGCTTCTGGTTCTGGCCTCGGTACAGAAAGCCAAAGCCACCGCGCTATACGGGGTGCCGACCATGTATTTCGCCGAGCTCAAACACCCGATGTTCAATATGTTTGACTTGAGCAGCCTGCGTACCGGCATCATGTCCGGCACTCTGTGTCCGGTAGAATTGATGCGACGGGTGATGACCGATATGCACATGCCGGAAATCACTATTCCCTACGGTTTGACCGAAGCATCTCCAGTCTTCATCATGAGCGGAGTTCATGATTCCATCGAACGGCGTTGCACCACCATCGGTACCGGTCAACCTCATGTTGAAATCAAGCTCATTGATCCTAACACAGGAGAAATTGTGCCGCCCAATACACCAGGTGAAATCTGCTGCCGTGGATATAACGTCATGAAGGGATATTACAAGCTGCCAGAGGAAACGGCGAAGGCCATTGACGCGGACGGCTGGCTCCACAGCGGAGACCTCGCAGAGGTCGACGAAGAAGGCTACTACAAAATCACCGGGCGACTCAAGGATATGATTATCCGTGGCGGCGAAAACATCTACCCCCGCGAAATCGAAGAATTCCTGATGAGTCATCCCAAAGTCGAACAAGCCGAAGTTGTCGGAATCCCGGATAATCGATATGGTGAAATCGCCGGAGCCTTCATCATCCCGCGCATCGGAAACATCGTCGAGGAAGATGAATTAAGTGAATTCTGCCGACAGAATATCGCCTTTTATAAAACCCCAGCACATTTTTTCATTGTCAAGGAATTTCCCCAAACGGCCAGCGGTAAAATCCAGAAATTCAAACTCCGCGAACAAGCAAAAAAAATCCTTGGCATCGTATAATTCATTGATTTTCTAAGAAAAGGCTGCTGCTGCATGAAAAATCTCGCAATCGTCGGTGCCGCTCATATCCACACTCCAAATTTTCTGAAGATGCTGGTCCAACGTACGGATTTCCAAGTACAGAAAGTTTGGGATCACTCCTTGGAACGCGCTGCCAGAAATGTCGATATTCTGAAGACAAAAACCTGTTCTTCCCCAGATGAAATCTGGCAGGATCCGGACATTGACGCTGTAATTATCTGCTCGGAAACCAATCGGCATAAAGACCTGGTACTTTCCGCCGCCGCCGCCGGCAAACACCTCTTTGTGGAAAAACCGCTGGGTATGACGGGCAATGACGCTCGAATGATGGCGGCGGCCATCCGAAAAGCCGGCGTCCTCTTCCAAACCGGTTATTTCATGCGCGGAAACCCGATCTATCGTTTTCTCAAGGAACAAATCCAGAAAGGGACTTTCGGCAAAATCACCCGTATCCGGCTCAGCAACTGCCATGCCGGCTCGTTGCGTGGCTTGTTTGACCAGGACTGGCGCTGGATGGCAGACCCCGAAATCGCCGGTTGCGGTGCCTTCGGCGATCTGGGCACGCACTCCCTCGATCTCCTGCTCTGGATGCTGGGCAGCCCTTCTGAAGTGACGGCTCAAATCCGGATCGTCACCGGACGTTATCCTGGTTGCGATGAGACCGGTGAAGCTCTTTTATGCTATCCGGATGGCTGCCTCGCCAGCATCGCCGCCGGCTGGGTGGATATCGCAAATCCAATCGCATTTCAGCTCTCCGGCACCGATGGGCATGCCTTCATTCTGGACTCTGAACTTTATCTGAAAACGGACAAATTGCCCGGTGCGGATGGCCTGCAAGCCTGGACAGATTTGCCTGAAGCACTGCCACACGCTTTCGACCTCTTCCTGAACGCCCTCTACGGACAGAAAGTGTCGCTCGTTTCCGCCGAGGAAGCCGCCCTGCGAAATGTCGTCATGGAAGCGCTTTATACCGCAGCAAAACAGCAAAGCTGGGAAAAAATCGGCTGTCAAGCCGGATCACAAGATGCCTGAAAATGGAGAAATGCAAGCGCTCTCCAACAGAACTAATATCTTCTATGTTTTCAAATCGTTTCGCGGCGGGAAAAGAGCAGCCAGAGGAAAAAAGGGCCACCCAGCAAAGCAGTAATAATGCCAGTGGGAATTTCCGCCGGAGCGATCAGGCAGCGCGCGACGGTATCGCAAATCACCAGAAATGCGCCGCCGAAAAGCAAGCTGGCGGGCGCCAGCCGGCGATGATTCTCACCGACCATAAGCCGGCAGATATGCGGACAGACCATGCCGACAAAACCAATCGGCCCGCAGAAGGCTACGACACTGCCCACCATCAAAGATACGGAAAAAAAGAACAGTTTCCGAACTTTTGCGACCTGCACTCCACGGCTGGTGGCAAATTCATCCCCCAGCGCCAATAAATTCAGAGCGTCGACTTGCCATAGAATCAGCAGCATGCCCGCTGCACAAAATATGAAAAGTTGCTTCACTTCGGTATATCCCACGGTCGACAATCCGCCCATCAGCCAGCGCATCAGCTGCTGCAATTCGGTAAAATCACTGAGATACTGAAAAAACAAGATCAGGCTGGAAAAGAAGAAACTGACGGCCACCCCAGCCAGCAGTAACACCGAAGGCGTGACATTGCCGCGCAAGCCAGTCAACCCATAAACCAGTATAATGGTCAAAACAGCCCCCAGAAATGCCGCTGCGCTGGAACCACTAAAGCCGGGAATGGTCAGCATCCCTCCCACATAGATATGGATGGCGACGCCCAGCGACGCCCCGCTGGATACTCCAAGGGTATATGGTGTCGCCAAGGCATTACGAAACATCCCCTGAAAACACATGCCGCAGAGCGACAGCGAAGCCCCGGCCACATAGGCCAGAAGCACGCGCGGCACACGCATCTCCCAGAAGATCGTATGCCCAATGCCGGAAGTATTCCGACTCCAGACTTCCTGCAGGGAAAGTCGTGGCCCAACCCAAGGAGCCAGCACCAGCACCAGCAGAGACAGCAAGACCAGAAAAGGCCAGAGCCATCCGGATAATAATGTCTTCGTTTTCGGCATGCCGTAAAACCGCTTAATCCAGATCTCCCAGATGAGCTGCATTTTTCAAATATTGCACATAGTCTGCCACAGCGTCCTCCAACAACATGGGTTGCTGCTGATAGCCCGCGGCATAAAGTTTGCTGGTATCCAAGCAGGTGTAATACTGATAACGGGAACGCAAGTCTTCCGGCATGTCAATGAATTCCACCTCCGACTTTTTTTCAAGCGCCTTGAACATGGCATGGGCAAGATCAAGCCAACTGCGCACTTTGCCAAAACCGATATTGAATAATCCGCAGCTCTGCGAGCCTTCCTGCATAAAAAAAATCGTCATTGCTGCTGCGTCTTTGACATAAAGAAAATCCCGTACCGATTCGCCATCGCTGTATTCCGGACAGTAGGATTTGAACAGTTGCACTTTCCCGCTGGCTTGAATCTGTTCAAAAGCACGCAGCACCATGCTGCGCATATGCGCTTTGTGATATTCATTGGGACCAAAGACGTTGGAATATTTCAGCCCGACAAAGGAAGCGCCGCAGGCAGATTGCTTCAGCAACACTCCCTGCTGCAATAGATACTGATCAAAAATCTGTTTGGAATAGCCATATTTATTGAGCGGGCGCAGCTGATGGATTTCCGCCTCGTTGTCTCCAAAGCCATGTTCTCCATCGCCATAAGTAGCCGCACTGGAGGCATAAATCATCCGGCTCCCGTGGCACAAAGCATAATCCGCCAGCAGTTTTCCGTACTCGAAATTATTGCCGATCAGATAGCTGGCATCCTGCTCTGTCGTATCAGAACAGGCTCCCAGATGAAAAATCACCTCAAAAGGAAGGGGAAAATGATTTTCGGACAGCAACTCCCGGAAACGATCCTTTTCATAATAATCCCGGAAACGCAGTGTCCGCAAATTCTGCCATTTTTCGCCACTGCCCAAGTGATCCACGACAACAATATTTTCGTAGCCCATTTGGTTCAAACACCAGATCACTGCACTGCCAATCAGCCCGGCACCACCAGTCACCAGAATCAGGCGCGCTTTATCATTTCGCAATTCTTGTTGATCTGCCATCACATTCTTTCCTTTAGTTCAGTCCCAGCCTAATTCCTTCAGCTTACCAATGGCAGCAGCTAAATAGCGATCCCCAGTATTCTGCATGAAATGATTACCGCTAACTTCATAGCCGCCAAGAGAAAATTGTTCCTGTAATGGCAAATAACCTTCATATCCCCCGGTAATCGAGGTGAGAATAATGTTCGGACAGGCGGCTTTCAACTTTTCCCCAAGCAGAGAAAGACACTCAAAAGGCAAGCCAACCAGTGTATGACTACCCAGCCGGAGAAATTGTAACGGCATGGTCAGCGTATCGGTCGGATAACAACTCATCCCAAGCATGATGTTCGTCGCATGGTTGAATTCCTCATCCATGACGGACTGCTGCTGAGCCTGAAGCCGAAATTCTTCATACTCCTGCGGAAAACGCTGCCGATTCGGCAGATTTTTCATGGTCACTGGAACCGCCAGTTTCAGCGTCTCCAATGAAAATTCCGGCTCAGGACGGAAGCAACGTTCATTCATGCGGATGGAGCGCCCCATGATTTCCCCGATATCCCGCCGGCTTTCCCCCTGCCGCTGCATCGGCACCACATCCCCAGCCGCACCCAGCATGAAAAAGGCTGGGCAACCAAATAATTCCTGAACCGAACGCCGGAAATAATACGGATACTCCCCGGAAATATGATCCGACCCCAAGCGACCTCCAGTCACTGGATGGCAACCAAAACGCCCCAAGATCGCCGCAACTCCTTCGGCATCGGAAAAACGCCAAACCGAAAAAAGGTCGTCCCAGCGATTAAAATGAAAAGACTCCGGATCGCTCGGATACAGATAATTCGTCTCCACCTGCCCATCGGACTTTTTTACCGTCCGCCGGTTGAAAGCAATCCCCGGCAAAGAAATTTCAGTGTATTCCGCTTGTACCGGACGCCGGCCAGCCAAGGCCTCCCTGGCAGCAGCCAAAACCTGCTCGCGCAAAATGGCCAGAAATTTTTCATCGCGTGGATAAACGCCCAAGCTCATTTCTCCGCCTGGAACGATCACACCAATCCTCTCTGCTGAAGGAGCAAAATGGGTATGAGAACCGCAGATGTAAATGTCCGGATATGCAATCCCAGTCGCTGCTGTCAACTCCCGATAGAGCAATTCACAAACATCATAGCTGATGCCAATGATATCGATACAAAAAAGCAGCACCGTGTTGCGCCCATTATCCAACGCCAAACAGCCCAACTCTACCGGATCCTCCACCTTGTCCGTACGATAATTCCGAGACCCGTAACCATGCAAACAAACTGCAAAATCCGGCAGCAAACTCTTACTGGAACAGCCAATGCGCAACATCTGAATTCTCCTTATTTTATGCTACTTCAAAAAGGTATTGCATCTTTCCTATTTTTCCAGCTGAACAAGGGAAAATTTCATGCTGGGATTTGAAAACAGCGCATATCGACAGTAAACTAATATAAAGTTCAATAAGGCTGCTTTGTTAGTATTCTTGCCGATCTTCCGATGCAAACCGGGATACTGTGTTTTTCGCTTATTGATTCGAGGACATTTCAAAGCTTTTGGCTGTTTCCGGCTGAAACTTATGCAATAGGAGAATTTCAAATGCTGAAAAATAGTATCCGCTTCGGCCTCGTTTTACAAGTATTGTCACTATTTCTGATTCCGACTTCGCTTTCAGCACAAAACAGCAGTGCCACGCCGCCCCATAAAAGCGGAGTCATTGAGCTGCCGGAAACCGAAAAGGAACGCATCCTGGAACGCTTCGAAGCCTGGGAAACGCCAAGTGGCCGAATTCGCAGCGAACTGCCTGACCAAGTCATCAATAGCGCTTATCTGCCCAAGGTCAGTAGCCAGGGCTCTCTGGGCATCTGTGCCACCTTCGCCGTCTATTATTACTTGCAAAGCTATTATTTTGCCAAAGCCCGCGGCCGGACTGAACGCGCAGACCCAGACACAACTCCGCAGTTTGTCTTCAGCCCAGCCTGGGGAGTCTTGATGGCACCACATGGCTATATCGGCGACAAGCCAGAAGGCTCTGCCCCATTGGCCTGTATTGAATCTATCCTGAAT
>JBAXYW010000192.1:0-8041 GCA_041670605.1 Lentisphaeria bacterium | reverse complement strand
TTTGCTGAACAAAATCTGAACGCGGAATTTTTGCAGCAGATCACCGCGAAAGCCTTTCCGGTCATTGATGATGCAGCCGGGGTAAAGATGCAGCAGGCGATTCTGGCTGCCGCAGCAGATGAAGATTCCGTTGGCGGCATCATTGAATGCTGCGCAATCAATTATCCTGCCGGTATCGGCAATCCCATGTATGAAGGCCTCGATAACCGGCTCGCACAAGCTATTTTCGGTGTTCCGGCGATCAAAGGCCTGGAATTCGGCAGCGGATTTGCTGGTTCTCGAGTCCGCGGTTCGGCCAATAATGATGCCTTTGTCATGCAGGATGGTCAGATTCGGACAAAGAGTAATCACCAAGGCGGAATTCTGGGCGGGCTCAGCAGTGGCATGCCCCTGCTTTTCCGAGTTGCGGTCAAACCAACCCCGTCGATTAGCAAAACTCAGCAAACGATCAGCTTGGCCAGAAAGGAAAATATGCCGCTCAGCGTCAAAGGCCGCCACGATCCCTGCATCGTGCCACGGGCAGTCCCCTGCATTGAAGCGGTCACGGCAATCGTCCTGCTCGACTTCCTGCTCGAAGCAAAACAGTAGAGTATCTAGACTCGACAAGAAGGAAACCTTTTCGAAGCTTATTGATATGATATTATTTGCCGGGAATATGACAAAAGTCTACCCCGAAAAGTCTTTTGGGTGACAATCCCGGATCTAAAAATCACCTCAGGAAGATTGCCTCTTACTCGGTGCAGTATCTGACGAATTCGCCTTTGGACGAGTTGTCCTGCCGGATGGCAACTTTTTTCGAGGAACTGGGCTATCGGGCGATTCTGCTCTGCACCAGCAATCTCCAAGAACGCCAAATTATTTCAGGACGTCGTTGTTTGCAGACGGTGGGCGATGCGGCTACACTGGATCAGATAACGTGGCAGATGGAAAAAGGTTTTCCAGCGGCTTCCTTTGAAGGTGAGCTGCTGGCGGCCATTAACTGGCCCATATGCGAACCATTCCGGATACAGAGGATCGCGCAGGTTTTTCCAGGCAAACTCGTCGATGCGGATGAAATAATCAAGAAAGTATGGGTCTTCGCTCAATTCATAGGCCAACAGAGCTGCGGTGGCTGCTTCATTTTGCGGCCACCAGGCTTTGAGTACGCATTCGTTGCGTGCCAGTGGCCGATCTTGAAGGTCCCGTAAATAGATGATGCCGCCCAAGTCTTTATCCCAGCCATACTCCAGAGTGTCATGGCAGATTTGTAATGCTGCAGCGAGATCGTCCGGACGATTCTGTAGGCGTGCATTTTCCATGATGAACCACATGCCTTCGAGGGCGTGGCCAGGATTGCTCAAGCGTCCATCCTGACTGTCTAGATCAAAGCTGCCGTCAACATTGATCCGTTCCAGGATAATACCAGTTTCCGGATGCCGGAAGCGCCAGACCATGGCAATCATTTCCTCCAGAATCCGGTCATAAGCATTTGTTTGCAGAGCACTTTTCATGATCTGCAACACATTGACCGAAATCATATAATGCCCGAATTGACGGCGTAATACGGTTCCTGGGAAAATCTGTTTCTTTTCCGCTTCCTGGAAATGGCGGTAATATTCTTCCCAGGCGCTTTTGCATTCCCTGCGAAAGGAATCCTCTCCAGTTGCGCGAAACAATTCAGCGCAAGCGATAGCGGCAAAGCTTTCCGAAAAGACTTCAGCTCCGCTTTCCGAATCTGTCACTACCTGTCCGCTTCGATCCAGCAGATAATAGTATCCACCTTCTGGCTTGCGTGCATGCCGCATCAGGAACTCATATCCCTGCACCGCGTGCTGCAAAAAGCGCTTTTGCCGGAATTCGGAATTATACAACATGGCAAACATGTATACTTCCCGCCACTGCATCCACATTTGCTTCATCGTATCATACACCCGGCCATCCCGCTCAAGGCAGCTGAAAAAACCACCCTGCTCAAGATCGATGCTGTGCTGCTCCCAGAAGGGAATGACCCGCTCCGTCAATTCCTGCGTGTAGCGTTGTTTCATTGCTTTGAAATCAAACATCTAATCCTAATCTCCTTTGCTGCAAATGACGCCCATTCAACCCACCTACGTGAATTTTCCATTTTCTTCTTCTTTAAATTGGCTCATCCGGTTTTTTAGTGGGTTGAAATTTTGCCAAAATATACTGATGATTGTCAACGGATGCAATGCTTGTATCATGTGGAAAATGCAAAACAGAGATCTTCATATTTACTTCAAAATGCACATGTCTGGCTTAATTTTCTTGAGGTGTTCACGCATGTTTGTAAAGGAACAATGCGATTCGAGCCGCTGATAGAGAAGGACACCGTTTTTGAGGTAATAATCTGCTGTTGCCCGGTTGAGTAAACCACGCTTGTTGATGAATTGTCCCTGCCAGCCCATCGTCGGCCCAATTTCTCCGTCAAGGGTGTTGCGAAGATTTTCCTTCCATTCTTTAGGAAAAAAATGCAAAAAAGCATTGTGGGCATTTAGCCAAGTGGCAGTATATAATACGGTGCAACTATGGAAAGATTCAGCTTGGTTCATGATGGCATTAAGCCCTTTGACAACATAAACCGGGTCGTCGAGAAACGATTCCGGAATTTTCGCGTTTCGGATATGTAGATAACATAGATTCCCGGACGTCTGAGTATATCGGAAACTGTTGCCGGGGGCATAGTCACTGGAGACAACAGGGTGTTTGAATCGCTCAGTCATCAGGATACGTAATTCGGGAAGAAGGGAATTCATTGTCCTGCGGTTTGGGGCGGAATCGGCAAGTTCACAGGCCTTTCCAAAAAAATCACCCTCAGCAGTCAGTAAAGTATACAGGAAGGAGCGGCAGCGCAGGCAAGTCCCGCGGGATAATTCCGGATATCTGCGGTGTTGATCCCAAGCGATATCAACTGAAAATAAATACGCTTCTTCCGCATTGCTAAGAAAATCTTCAGGTGAAAGCATGGAATTTTTCATGATCTAATTTTCGTGCTAAAAATGTCAGGCAGAGATGCAAAAGATTCTTCCCTTCAGCTGTCGGCAGCTGTCAGGATATAAATGATATTCAATCGATGAAAAGACTGTTGACCAGACAATGTTTTTTCCTGAATCACCCATTGGTCAGTGACACCTTTTGGCAAGCTCAATTAAAATGGCAGCAAAAAAAGTTTACATGGATTATGACTGGTGAGATATCAGCAAATTTGTTTACTGGAGAGAATTTTCCGACTCCTTGGAATGGTCGTTTGCTATGCTGATCAAAGTTCTGATGGAATGATCGTTTCCCACACCCGCTGCCTCAAGCATTTCAATTTTGAGTATTCCCTGATAATAGAGGCGCTCAAATACTCTATAAGCCGTAGCTCCGCGCATTGTAATGGGCATGCTGGGAAAGAACGGGGCAAGGGCATTATCTGTTATGTGAGCCAGCAAACTTTTCGGATGTTTTTTTACCCAACTGATAAAAGCATGATCTAACCCGGCAGGAATTGAGGTATCGACGATAATTTCCGATGAGAGTTTTTCAATGAAAATGTTGTCGAGCGTAACATCTGAAACAGAGTTTGGGGGGAGTTCCAGAACATGCATCTGTTTGTCAGCAATGGCCAGAGAACTGGTTGAAAGTATTACACCATCCTCATGAAAATGAATGCATATTCGCTGATTAAGGTTGGCAATGTAAATGTGCCCGGGACGTTCACGGAAAATAAACAGAGAGACAGCTTCTTCCAGAATGTCCAGAGCCGTCTGTCGAATCGAGCCCAAAGCGTCTCCTGAATCCCGGAAGAGTTGTGCAGCATATTCACAGACGATATCTGAAACATGCACTTGCGAACCATCTTTGAGCATCGGATATTTCCGGATAGGTACTTGCCAGTCCGCGCTAGCAAAATGAATGCCAGAATCAAGAAGGTGGTTTCCGATCTTTTCGATATCTGCAATGTTGTTTTTGAAATGACCGGCAGAACCTTGGGAACAAAGAAGGGTAGATTGGTCGTTGGACAGGAAAGGATGGGCATATCTGGCGTCTCCCCCACTTCCTGTCCGGCTGTGAAACATCCCCATAGTACCCTGTAATTCATCAGTATGAAAACGTTCCTGCCAATATTTCGACCATCCTGTTGTTTTAAAGGAGCGGATGAGCCTGTCATCCCCAAGGACCCCCAGTCCTGTGTAATATCCGCTCCACAGACCTTCCATGCGGATCCCCGCTTCCAGAAGTGTGGTAATAACGGGTTTGTTCTTTGAAATGCAGGCACACATTACGCACATATTACTTTCCCTTTCCAGAGCCAAGTGGCAGCCGTGCCACCCAATATTGCTTGACAATCCTCCACAGGAATATTGTTAAGTAACAGAATATTCCGGTAGGCAGCCAGTGCTTCCGTCTGAATAACCGGTATTTTTACATAGGAATCCGAACCGAAAACCATTTTCCGGAAGTGCAATCCGCTGGAATCACGAGTGAAGACATCCGGTGCCATAAGTTGCCCCAGTTGGGCGGGAGAAACCCCCAGGAAAGCCCCGCTGCCTGCCAAGTCAAAAAAAAGGTTTGGATGGAGTTTCACAAGCCCGGCTGCGAGTTCTCGGAACAGAGACGTACCCAGATGCGCCATGATAATCGGGAGTTTTGGAAAGGAACGTGCGATAGCGTCGAGCCGCAGTGGCGACATATTGTCCAGTATCGGACGTCTGTATTTCACATCGGCAGTATTCGGTCTATAGCTTCCGGTATGAAACAATGCCGGAAATCCAAGTTTTTCCAGCTCTTCATAGACGGGCAGGTAATTTTCATGGTCATATCCGTAATAAGGATAAATAAACTTGAACCCGCGGACTCCGGAATCTGTATATCGGCGCAATTCCCAGAGGTCAGGCACCGTATCCCATAAATCAATTTTAGCCAGAGGCACTAGGTTGTGGGGAAATTCCCGGCAGATTTCCAAAACCCGTTCATTGGGCAGATAATCATGACCCCCATAATGCAATCCCCCAGACAATGCAGCGATGGTTTCGTTTTTTTCACAGGTTTGCACAAAAGCACGCAATTCAGCAGGATCATCCGAATTACAATGTACATGCATATCAATATTCATTTTCAGAGCTCCACAAGAAAAAGTTTACCGCGATCAGTTTGAAAATCAAAGGAAAAGGAATCTTTTGTTGTGGAAAGTTTTTCATCTGTCGCACAATTGGAAACCGATTTCAGATCGGCAGGAAACCGGACCGTGACTTGTTTTTCAGGATCATTTGCATAATTGCTAGCATACAAGAGTATTTTTTTGCCGAGACGAAGGGCTTTAAGCCTGAGGTATTCCTGATTTCCCGTCATCATTTCGTAGCGTTCTCCGTCGACAAAGAAATCTTCGTATGGTCCGGCAATTCGAATCGCTTCGACGACAGGTGCCAGAGTTGGTGCGTTAAAAATGGTTGCACCGGCATAGAAAACAATCATTGGTGCTTTCTGCATCAGGCTTTCAAAGATCTGATACTTCAGCATAACCTTGTTTTCGAGGGTGGTTTCAGTACCATATCCACCGGCAAGTAGTATGGGAGCAGTACAGTTTTTCCCAATATACCGGTTATACATTTCAAGCGCATCTCCAGGTTTGGCTGACTCCACCACTCCCTTATAGGTATAGGACATGATTTGGATGACATCACAATATTGGCTTAAAAGGCGGTAGTCAAGATAATTTGTTTCACGGATTTTTTCCGCATTGGGCATGCTAGCTCCCTGAATACAGGTTAGCAGGAGCGGTTTCATCGCTTCCGGATATTTCCCGTCGGCCAAGGCAACTCCTTCCTCGAAGGCTTTGTGGTAAAGGGAATACCAATACGCAAGACGGGAGCATTTGAAATCCACCCATAAACCATACATGAGCGGATTGCTTTTCTTGGCTTTAACAATCTGTACCGGATCCTGATAGGCTATGCCATTGCCATGATCAACAAGCCATTCACGGAAAAGTGATTTAATTTCCGGGGAATAATCGATCCGGTCACCGAGAACATTGGTCATTTCATCGTCATATTCAATGGATATGCCAGTAGCTGCGCAAAATTTTGTGCGTTCAAGGGTTTCCGCGATCGGCGGGTCGACCGCATCCAATGCAAGGGAAACGATCTTCGTTCCGCTCCCACTGCCGGTAGAGACAGGGTTCCCATCAAGGCCAATGGCAATGTCAATGTCACGAATCCCAGTATATTGAGCAATTACAGTCGATAACCTGAAACCCTTGGCATAAGCTTCATCGCGAAAAGCATCGCAATCTTTGTCTTGCCAAGGAGTCCACCAAGACCCCATATAGTTGAATCCGCAGTCATTCATCGTTTTGAAAACATCCGGACAGGAACGATAAAACATGGCAAAAGGGAGGTAACTCGGCCCAATGTAAATTTTTTTAAAAGGTTTTGCGGGGAGGATTTCAATATGTGTTAGTTCGATTTTCTCTGGCAGTTGCTTTTCTCCATGATGTTCCAGCCAGTATTCGCAAACGGATTTCGTTCCTGGCTTAAAAGAAACGGGGTCTGCTTTTACAAAAACGAGATATTGATTTCCGGACAGATAATAAAGTTTTGCTTGGTAATCGCAAATTTGCTTTCCGTTCACGGTTCGCGTTCCGACTTTATGCCAAGTTAGGTATTTGTTTCCCCAGTGTCCAGAAGAGTTCCATTGCGTTCCGGCAAAATGTGAGCTAACCGTTTCAACGTGGATTGACTCCGGAAGTGAAAAATGAAAAATAGCTGGGTCAGCATTTTCTGGTATTTTGAGATTTTTGCCGGCACAGCGGAATGAAATCGGCAACACGATCTGATCTGTTACACCTTCTTCTGCATATTCTGCCTTGATCATATGGGTGGTGGTGATGTCGATAACCTTGGCTTGTTCAATATCTCTCGCCTCATATTTGACTGGAGTATATTTTTCATCGGTTGTCAACAGCAAGGCATCAATCAACATCCGATCTTTCGGGCGGATGGAAAGCTGCTGATTCCCTCCTTTCGTTGTGAAACTGCCACACCATACCCAGATGTATTCTCCGGGCCCGGCATATTCATCTTTTGGGGTTGTCTGTTCATTGGCGGGGGGATCTATGTATGACATGAAACGATCGTTCAGGTGGATCATAATTCTCGGTGATCCAAGATAACCATATACCCGCATCCATAAATGCCAGGAACGAGCTTTCTCAAACAGTGTTACCGGATCTACAACCGGAATGATCTGAAAATTCCAATCCAAATTTTTCTTTACCAGAGCGATTCCACCTTTACCAGAATAATAATCCGCCGCTATATTCTTTCCCCAATTATTTGCTGGCTGGATCCGTTCAATGGCTTCTGCCTCTCGCCAGGCAAATTCCATTTTCCTGTCCGGCTCTTGTGATGGCCTTTCAAATTGCAGAGAAAGACTTCGAAAATCCACAGTACCCTGTGTATTCCACAAAGCCGAATTCAGATGTATTGTTTCAATGGCAAAAGGCAGGCGTTTTGATACTGTGAATTTTTTCCATGTTTCAGAGGGTTCCAGTATAGCATTGAGCCAAGCTTTGGGTTGTTTTTCATTGCCTTTCACAGAACAGCACATCAGCGATGTGAAAACTTGACCGTCTTTACCAAAAGCAAGGCTGTTGGTTCGGTATTCGCCCGAAACAGTTAAATGTGTCCCAGCTGGATATTTCCTGTCTAGGTGAAACATTAATACTCCTCGGGATTTTATATCTTTTGTTGTAATCCGGACAAAAGCAGATCCTGATTCATCGGCTGGGAATGTTGTATACGCAGGGTCAGTAGCATTACGCTGAACCTCCCAGCCTGCCGGGAACCCATTCTCAATTTTGGAAAAGTCTCTGTTAATCAACAATTCTTCTCCAGAAACCAACTGCAATGCGCACAGCACAGTGGCAAAAAATGCTAAAAGCTTCATCATTTCTTTTCCTCTTGATTGTTTACACGAAAAAACGCTACGCCGCCATGACAGATTTGCGAATACCTGAACAAAATTGCCATTTCGACATCCTGTTAAGGCATGGCTGATT
>JBAXYW010000191.1:0-8044 GCA_041670605.1 Lentisphaeria bacterium | reverse complement strand
CCGGTTTTTCATCTGGCCAATGTGGTGGATGATATTACCCAGGGAATAACGCATATTATCCGCGGAGATGATCATGTCGAAAATACGTTCCGGCATCTTTTTCTATTTGGCTGCTTGGGAGCCGTGCCGCCAATCTACGCCCATCTGCCGATGATTGTCAATGCCGCTGGCAAACCCTACAGCAAACGCGATGGGGATGCCTTTGTTGGAGATTTCCGGGATAAGGGGTTTCTGCCACAGACGCTGTTCAATTATCTGAGTCTGCTGGGCTGGTCGCCTGGAGATGACCGGGAAAAGATGAGCAGGGAAGAGCTTATTGAGGCTTTTAGTCTGGAACGTTGCCTGCATGCTTCCGCGCAAATGGATCTCGTCAAAATGACCAATCTGAATGGTGCCTATATCGCAGAGATGCCACTGGCGGAATTTTGTCAGGCCTGCAGACCCTGCCTGGAGGCTTTGGCGTGGGGAAAAGACATTCCGGAGGACTATTATCAGAAGGTCTGTGCTTTCATGCAGAGCCGAGTCAAACGTTTTGTCGATGTCGAACAGTGGGAATACTTTTTCGTAGAATTGCCCAACTACGACGAAAAGCTTTGCGCCAAGCAGTTCAAAGATGACATGGTCAAAGAAGCCTTGCGGCAGTTGCCGGATGCTTTGCAGAATCAGGAGTCGTTTCACGCCGCCGGCATTGAAACGGTAATCCATTCGATAACTGAAAAAGTCGGGCTGCCACAGGGAAAGCTCAATCAACCAATCCGGGCCGCAGTGACCGGTACTAGTATTGGTGCCGGAATTTATGAAACCTTGGAATTACTGGGGCAAGAAAAAACCCTCAAACGCCTTAAATACGCCCAATGCAAATTTTAAGGCAGACTTATTTACGTCTGCCTGATCGAGCAACAAAAAGGAAAACAACATGCCGATTCAGCTACCTATTATCGCGATTGTCGGACGTCCCAATGTGGGCAAATCGGCCTTGTTCAACGCCATTTTGCAACATCGGATTTCCATTGTCCATGAACAGAGCGGAGTAACCCGGGATTGCGTCATGGCGCCTGCGGAGCATTTCGGAAGTCATTTTCTTCTCGTCGATACCGGCGGGTTGGGAACGCTGAACCGGGAAAGAAATGTGGATCTTTTTGACGGTATGATCCAGGAACAGGTCAGCCGCATTGTCGAGGATGCCAGCGCCCTGATCTGGGTGGTGAATTGCCAAGATGGTATCACCCCACAGGATGAAGAAGTCGGCAATTTTCTGCGTAAAGCCGGAAAACCTGTCATCGTTTGTGCCAATAAAGCCGATAATCAGACGGTCGCTCAGATGGCCGTATCGGATTTTGCCAAACTGGGGTTCCCGGACATTGAGGCGACGAGCTGTACGCATACTTTTGGCATCTCGCAGCTGATGGATGTCGTGGTGCAGCATATACCAAAAGTGGATAGCGAAGCGGAGGAAAAACGTCTGCGCATTGCGGTCGTCGGACGTCCGAATGTCGGTAAATCCTCTCTGGTAAACCGGATTTTTGGTGAAGATCGGGTGATGGTCAGTGAGATTGCCGGTACGACCCGGGATGCGATCGATGTGCCGGTGACCTTGCGCAAAGACGATCAAGAATTGCTGATCACGCTCGTGGATACGGCCGGAATGCGGCGCAAAAAACAGATCGATACCGTCGTCGAATTTTTCAGTGCCAACCGTACAGAGCAGGCGATTCGTCGCAGTGATATTGTCCTTTTTCTACTGGATGCTGTGGAGCCATGCACGACTCAGGAACGTCGGATTGGGCGCTTGATTGTGGATGCCCGCAAACCCTGTATCATGCTGGCCAATAAATGGGATTTACTGGCTAAGGAAGGTAAAAAACCGGTGGAGCTGATTCAACAGATCCGTGAGGATATGTCTTTTATGAATCATGCTCCCATTCAGATTATTTCCGCTTTGAATGGTTATAATTTTACGGGGATTTTTGATCATCTGCTACGGGTTCGTAATCAGATGAAAGTTATGGTACCGACATCGGTTTTCAACCAGTTTCTGGAAGATACGTTGCAGCGTAATCCTCCGACTTCCAAAGGCACTAAGAGATTCAAAGTTTTTTATGGCACGATGACCTTTACGCCACCACCTAAATTCCTGATCTTTGTCAATAGCAAAAAAATCTGCCCGGCAAATTATCTACAATTTTTGGAAAACCAGATACGGGATGCATTCTTCCCGGAATCCGGGTTGCCTATCACTCTGGAATTACGTGAACGGGAACGCTTGGAAGATGCGAATGCTACCCGCAAAGCCGCAGCCGGGGCACAACGTGCCCGGCGTTCAGCCTCTTCGGCGGTGGAGCGGCGTAAGCAGCGCAGTAAAGGATTGCGTAAAGTCTGATCCGGCAGTTACAGGGAAAAGCGATGTCGTTTCAGAAACTCATACTGGCTTCCGCCTCTCCACGGCGGCAAGAAATGTTGAAAGACGCTGGAATTGCCTTTACGGTTCAGCCGGCGGCGATTGATGAAGCCGGGCTCGCCGGGGAGTCTCCAACGGCCTGTGTGCAACGTTTAGCGGAGCTCAAAGCCAGCAGCGTTGCAGCACAATATCCCGGGATATTGGTACTGGGAGCTGATACCCTCGTCGTGTTGCAAGGCAAGATGTTTGGTAAACCCGGTAATCTGTCGGAAGCCCGGGAAATGCTGAAAGAATTTTCAGGGCGCACGCACGACGTGTTGACGGGGGTCAGCTTGGTTTGTTTCGGGCAACAGCCCTGTACTTGGTGTTCCCGCACCAAAGTGACTTTTAAGCCACTTGATAAGGCCGCGATTGAGCATTATTTTCAGCTCGTTAATCCGCTCGACAAGGCGGGAGCTTATGCCATTCAGGAATATGGTTCGTTGCTGATTGAAAAAATTTCCGGTCTGAAGAGCAATGTGATTGGTTTGCCGATTGAAGAAGTCTGTCATAGATTAGAGGAATTGCAGGCATGAAAGCTTTGCTTCAGCGAGTCAGCCAGGCTGCGGTGCACATCGCCGGCAAACCCGTCGGCGGCTGCGGCAAAGGACTGCTGATCCTGCTGGGAATACGCACTACTGATTCGGAAGCAGAAGCAAATTTTCTGGCGGAGAAATGCCTGAACCTGCGCATTTTTGCCGACTCGGAAGGGAAGATGAATCTTTCTCTCTTGGATATCAAGGGTGAAATCTTGGTCATCAGCCAGTTTACGCTTTACGCAGATAGCCGTAAGGGGCGCCGCCCAAGCTATATTGATGCAGCACCCCCTGAAGTTTCAAAACCTTTGTATGAATATTTTGTCAAGCGTCTCGCAATCGCGGGCTGCAAAGTCGAAACTGGGCGCTTTGGTGCCGAGATGCAGGTCAGTCTGATCAATGATGGTCCGGTGACAGTACTGCTGGAAAAGAACATGGAATAACAGAATGCGGCCACAAGAGGCCGTTTCCGACCGTGATTTTGAAAGGGAAAACGATGGAACCCCAGATCAAAAAACTTTGTGACGAAAATGTTTTTCATGAAATTGCTCGTGGCTTGTGCCAGTCATATCGTTCCGGAACAGGCGTAAGTTTCAACGGGCATAACGGGATCCCGCAACGCGAAGCGGTCATTTCGTTGCTGGAAACAATTCTGGAAATCCTTTTCCCGGGGTATTCCGGGCGACATTCTTTTTCGGAACCCAGTCAGTTTTTCACGGTAGGGGGTCTATTGGATGAGATCAGCCGCGGGATGGTGGATCAGATTCAGCGTTCCTGTTCGTATCGCTGTGACATTCAGGGCTGTATAGGAGATTGTGACAAGAGTTGTCACCAGGTTGCGCAGAAGTCGACTTTGCATCTTCTTAAGATGCTTCCTGAGATTCGAGAACTTCTGCTGCTGGATGTACAGGCGGCACTGGATGGGGATCCCGCAACCGTTTCTCCGGATGAAATCATTATTGCGTATCCGGGATTCAAGGCAATCTGCATCCATCGGATTGCGCATACCCTATACGCTGACAAAATACCGCTGATTCCTCGGATCATGAGCGAATATGCCCATACGGTTACCGGAATTGATATCAATCCGGGTGCTACGATAGGAAAAAGCTTTTTCATTGATCATGGTACCGGAGTTGTCATTGGAGAGACTGCGGTGATTGGCGACCATGTGAAGATCTATCAGGGTGTCACCCTTGGAGCACTGAGTTTTCCCAAAGACGGCTCCGGCAAGCTGATCAAAGGTCATAAACGCCACCCGAATATCGAGAATGATGTCACGATTTATGCCGGTGCTACGATTTTGGGGGATATTACCATTGGGCATCACTCGACGATTGGTGGTAATGTCTGGCTGACTGAAAGCATCGAACCTTACAGCAAGGTCACTTTCGCGCCTTCGGATGTCTCTATCAAAACACGAAAAAAGTGATGGGATATCGGCCAAGTAGGGCAAGCCACAGAACGGGGAGGGGGAATCTGGCAAAGGAGTTGCGGTTATGAAATGGGTGTTTTTTCTTTTGCTGGTGTTGGGCAATACCTTTTTATTCAGTCAGACAGAAAGGACTTCTGCAATGCGAGCAAAAGCCATGGATTTGCTGCATAAGGAGCATTATGCGGAAGCTTTGCAGCAGTACCAGGAATTGCTGAAGCAACCGGTGCCGGAACGTTCGTTTTTCTGGGATGATTTTATATCCGCGGAGACTTGTCTACGGCACCTGCAACGAGTTCCTGAGATTGATGAGCTTCTGGCAGAGGTATTGGCGCATGTCCCTGGGGATTGGTGGTTGCATTGGCAAGCCGGCAATTTTATCCGGAACCTGCCAGCATATGGTATCTTGCAAGGCGGAAAATTCTATCGTGGCGAACATCGTTCCAGTGGCACTTGGATCAATATTCAGGAACGCAACCGGCGAGAGAGTTTGCAGCACTTCGAAAAGGCCAGACAACTCTTGCAAGAGCAGGCAGCAAGCGACTCGGAAAGAATTTCCTTTTTCCTGGATTATGCAGCGGCTTTTCTGGAAAGAGACGGAAATGCCCTCTTGAATGGCAATAGTGGCTTATGGAATTTATCCGGCAAAGCCTGGCGCCTGCAGCAATTAAGTGATTTGCAGCGTTTGCCGGATTGGAATTCCGCCGACAATGATACGAATGATATTTTGGGTGCGCCTGTTAATCGGGAAGGCAAGACCATCTTTTATACCATTCCCGCGAGCTATGCTGAAGCGCTCTCGGATGGCGAGCGTTTCCGCTGGCTGTTGAACGAAGCCGGTAAAGTGAATGCAAATGCTTTGCAGCGAACCCAGCTCCTGCTGGCAAATGTCAGTTATACGCTATATGGTGTGCAGACCCTGCGGCAACGAGGCTTTTTCCCCTTTACTGATACCGGAGAAACGACGGAACGAGGTAGCAACCTGTTGGCTCTTGAAACTCTATCCGATGAAGAAACAATCGCTCAATTAGCTAATGGAATCAAGCGCTTCCAATTACCCGCAGATTATTGCTATATCAGAATCTATCAACAACTCGCTGACACTTCAGAGCCGTATTATCGCTCGATTATTTACCAAAACCTGGCAAATATCTTTGAAAATCGACGCCACCCGGAACGGGCTTTGCAATGGTGGCAACGGTATGCAGACTGTAATGCGGAAGCGGCAAAAGAGAAAATTTTCCAAATCACCGGGAACCTTGGCAGTTTTCTGCCGGTTAAGGCGCAAGTGGCCAGCAAAGCAATGAAGGTTGAATTCCGTTTTCGCAATGCCGCTCAGGTCCATCTGAAGCTGTACCGCCTGGATTTGCAGGGTATTTTGCAGGAATGTAAACGACGGATTCTGAAAGGCGACCGGAAAGATCTGAATTACCATTTTGCCAATTTAGGAACTTGGCTACTGGATAAAAAAGACTCCCCCTTTATTAAAGAAAAACTGCGGGATTGGCAACAGCCTCTTGACCCCTTGCCGAATCATCGGGATCGTCTCATCACGCTGGAGGTACCAGTTTCTGACGCTGGCGCTTACTGGCTGGTGGCCGAACTTCCCGGTGGACAGATTAGCCGTATTCCCTTGCTGGCAGAGCAATACAAATTGTTGATGAAACCCCTTCAGCAGGAAATGCTATGGCAGCTGCTGCAGGCGGAAAGCGGCGAACCCGTGCCGGATTGCTGGGTCGAGCTTTTTGTCTGGCGGCAGAGCTGGGACTCCAAAAACCGTAAAAACATCCTGGTCAGCCAGGAAATTTGCAAAAAAACAGATTCTACGGGTTGCCTTTTTATTGGTGAGAAGGAGTTGCCGGTGAAAGCCTACTACGGAGTGCAATGGCTGGCAACGGCACAAGTGCAGGGTGATAAATCGGCCTTTGTCTGTGCGTCCACACAGGGCTATTTTTATCCCGTAAAAGCTGATCGAAAGCAGCCTGCCCGTGCTTTTGTGATTAGCGATCGTCCTATTTATCGTCCTGGTCAGACGCTGTATTACAAAGCCTGGATGAAGCAGCCTGATTATGTCGAAGATGCTAATCCCTTCGCCGGCACTGAGGCGCAAGTCTGGTTGCGTACACCAACGGGCGAAAAAACACCCTTGTCCAAGGATGAGAAGAGCGAAAAAGTACTGCCTGAATTGCAGTTTGACCGTAACGGGGGTCTTGCCGGCCAATATACGATTCCTGATGACGCCAAACTCGGAGTCTATCGTTTAGGTGTTGGCGGCAGTGCGAGTGGGGCAGGGGCTTATGAGCTTGCCTTTCGGGTGGAAGAATATCGAAAACCAGAATTTGAAGTTCTTCTGGGCTTGCCTTCTGAAGTGCCAGAACTCGGAGAAACTTTTGCAGTCAATGTGCAAGCACGCTATTATTTTGGCACGCCACTGGCATCCGGAAAAGCAAAAGTCAAGGTCTTGCGTTATGATCACAGAGGAAATTTCTGGCCACTGCGTCCATGGGATTGGCTTTATGGGCGGGGATACTGGTATTTTGGCGAGAAATATGACTGGTATCCAGGCTGGCAGAACTGGGGAAGCTCACCCCCTACTTTATTCTGGTTGCCGGCTCGAACGCCGGCTGCACCGGAAGTCGTGGCTCAACTGGACTTGGAACTCGACCACAACGGCGAAGCCAGCTTTAAAATCGATACGAGCCTGGCCAAAGAACTTTATGGCGACCGGGATCATCGTTATGAGATTTCGGCAGAAGTCAGCGATCTTTCCCGCCGTAGCGTGGTCGGGAGCGGACAAGTCCTGGTCGGACGCAAGGCATTTATCCTGCATTCCTGGACCCAGGGCGGGTATTATAAAACTGGTGTAAGTATTACTGCCTCCGCACAGCTCTGCGCTCTAAATGGATCCCCAGTGTCCGGAAAGGGTACACTGCAGCTTTTCAAGATCCGCTACAATGAGGAGCGTCTACCGGAAGAGACCCAGCTACAGGAATGGGCAGTCCATACAGGCGCGGATGGCCGGGTTACGCAGCAGCTTTCGGCCGCAGAGCAGGGGCAGTATCGCTTAGCCTGGACATTGTCTCCAGACTCCAAACCCAAGGAAACGGTACAAGCTGCTACGGTGATTTCGATTTATGGCGAAGCGCAGGCCTCCAGTGATTTTCGCTATAATGCACTGGAGCTGATCCCCGATAAGAGCGAATATGCCCCCGGAGACACCCTGCGCTTACGAGTCAATTCAGAACAGGAAGACAGCCTTGTGCTGCTCTTTATTCGTCCGGAAAATGGGTCCTGTGGACGTCCGCAATATATCCGTCTGAAGGGCAAAAGCCGTGAAATCCTGATTCCAATCTCTGCCGCAGATATGCCGAATTTTTTCTTGGAAGCGATTTTAGTAAGCAATGGCGAAGTACATCATGTACTCCGTTCGATTGCGGTACCACCAGAAAAAAAGACCTTGAATTTGCAAGTCTTGCCGGAGCAATCTCGCTTGCAGCCTGGAGAAGAAGCCCGCATTAAGCTGCAGTTGAACGATCTTGAAGGCAGACCCTTTCAGGGAAATATTGTGGTGACGGTTTATGACAAGAGCCTGGAATACCTTTCCGGTGGCAGTAATATCGCTGCGATTCAAGCACATTT
>JBAXYW010000190.1:0-8059 GCA_041670605.1 Lentisphaeria bacterium | reverse complement strand
TAATTCGGCCAGTTTTTCCTGAGCGTGACAGAATGGGTTGCTGAGGATCAACATAAGCAGAATGAAGAAAATTCTTAGATGGGAAATTGGCATTCTGAAAAAAAGTTATGTGGTGAGTTGCAGTTCTTGCAGAGGGACGATTTGCCCAAGTCTAAGCCAGGCTGCGGGGCTGATTTCTGCCGGCAGAGCGGCTTCCTGGTAGGCTTTTTCCAGCAGTTCCGCCAGGCCGGTCATTACCCTGACTTGATTCCCAGGTACCCCAGCTTTGTAGATCAGGTCGCGCGGAAAGTCCTGAATTTGTGAGCAGGATTGCATGGCAGCATGAATGCAGAGTGTTTGCATCATTGACGCTTCAATACCACAGAATATTGACCCTTGCCCGCGAATCGCCTGGAGGGTAGTCCATAATTTTTCAGCGACTCCATCGCGGTTCGGATTCCCATAGTTTTTCCGGGTACCATCGGCAAAGGTGGCGCGGATGTCGCCCTCTGTGTTGTTGTATTCGATTTCGGCATTTTCGAAGGAAAAGTGTGAGACCGGTCCCAGCAGCCGGGCACTGGCGTGGGTCGTATAAAAGAGCACTTCAGCTCCACATTCAGTGCCGATACGGAAACAGGCTGTATCGTAATTGCTGATCGGATTGGCGCGGTAGAGCTCAGCTTGCAAACGGGTCGGACGAACCGATTGATTGGTGGCAGAACCCAGCAGGTATAGCATATTATGAAGATAATGTGCACATGCATTATTGGCCGGGCTGTCAAGGATCCAGACTCCTGCGGAATTCTTCATCGCCCCAGCCCAATTGTTGCGCGCATAGTATTTGTCAGTACGAGGCCAGAGAACCATGGTTTTGAGACGGAGCGGACGCCCCATGCGTCCCGTCAGAATATCGGCTTTCAGGCTTTGAATGGCCGTACTATACGACCACTGGTAGCCGATGGCGACCTGAAGCCCGGAGGCTCGGCGAGCCGCAATCATCTTTTCTGCTTCCTGCAACTGTGCACATAGTGGTTTCTCGCATAGCACATGGCTTTGATTGGCCAATGCTTCGCAAGTCTGTGAACAGTGCAAGTGAATCGGGGTGGACAGAATCGCCAGCTCGGCGCTGTGATGTTGATAAAATTCTGTCAGCGTATCGTAAAACGGAAGCTTGAGACTTTTCAATTGTTCGTAGTGCGGCGCTTTACTGGCAAAAGGGTCAACGATCCCGACAATTTTACCACGCGATTGCTCATCATTCAGAAGCAAATTGCAATAGGTGCCGCCATAACCGCCAATGCCAACCAAAACAACTGATACGGGATTCGACATGATGATATGTTCCTTTCTTCAGGATGGGCAGATCGAAGTTTAAGGGGGTACAAGTGCCCCGTCGTGTGTCGCTGCACCCCGCCGTTTTGCTGGCGCTCGCTTGCGAGCACCATTTCAGAGGCTGATGGACTGCCGGCGGCAGCACCAGCACATGTAGGAGATCGAGACAAAATAGCTGGCCGGCAGCCGACAGCGGGTGCTGAGAAAAACATCCAGAACGGTTGTTTTACCGCCAAATCCCATGGTGCCGATGCCGAGCAGGTTGCATTCCTCTTTCAGGCGGGTTTCCAGAGCAGCCAGAGCGGGCTGAGCACTGCGCTCCCCGATTTTCCGCAGCAACTGCAGCTTGCTTTCTTCGTAACCACCCGCGCGGTCGCCGCCAATGGCGATACCAAGAATCCCAGGACCGCAACCCAATCCCTGAATTTTCCAGACGGCATCCAGGATGCAGCGCCGAACGCCTTCCAAATCCCTTCCTGCTTTCAGCTCGGCCTCCGGGAGACTGTATTGGCGGCTCATGTTTTCGCTGCCGCCGCCTTTGAGCATCAGGGTGACAAGACTATTTTGATTGGGGGAATTCTGCCAATGGATGCCCGGACTAAGGTAGCCGAGGTTATTACCGGTATTGTGGCCGGATAGGGTTTCCACACAGTTTTGTCGAAGAATACCCCGTTCGGTCGCTTTGATAATCGCGTTTTCGGCAGCCTGTCGAAAGGCCTCCGGGGATAAGTCCGGTGCGGCTTCGACATAGAATTGGAGCGTCCCGGTATCCTGGCAGATCGGCTGCTGGTTTTGCCGTGCCAGCTGCACGTTTTCCAAGATGGTTCCCAGGGCTGCCCGGCAGCTGGAATCGTCCGGTTCGCCGACCCAGGCGTTCTGCAGGGCTGCTTCCACGTCTGTTGGTAAATCGGTTGAAGTGCGCGTTACCAGTTCAAAAAGCTTGTCTTCCATGGATGTCATACAACACCTGTTTCAGCGCGATGTCAGAGTTTTTCCACTTCCATTTCTTTGCCGCTTTCGATGGATTTGCGAGCAGCATCCATCATGGCCAGTCCTTCGAAGGTCTGTTCCATCGGAATTGGAGCCTTTCCTCCTTGGAAGAAGCCGCGGATATGAGTCATCAGATGATAATAAAGCTGGCTGGAATCCACATGGAAGAATTCTGCATTCTTCATACTCTGAGCGCGCCCACCATAGGTCCACATCCCACGGATGGATTCAACGAGGCCGCGGCGGTTCCCGGAATAGTTGATCGAGGAGACGACGCTGACCCCATTATCGATGGCAAACACTTTTTCAGCTCCGCAGCCCATCAGGCGCTGCAGCATTTCGAAGCTGTGCACACCGTACCAGATCAGGGAATCTCCGGCGGGTGCAGTTCCCAGAGCGCCGAAGGTATGTCCCAGCAAGATTTCCCCGTCCAGTTTGGCCAAGGCCACCGGGATGGTCGGAGTCAGGGGTAAGCTGGAACCGGAAAAAACACGCGCATTGTATTTTTTGGCCAGTTCAAGAATTTTCCGTCCGTCTTCCAGGGTACCCGCCAGCGGCTTGTCAAGAAAAATCGGTTTGCCGAGAGTTACGGCCTTTTCAAAGTAGGGGAGATGATAGGCCGGGTCGTTGATTTCGATCTGGATGGCATCACAGTCGCGTACGGCTTCCTCGAAGGATTCGGTCACTTTGATACCCCAGGATTCGAGCTGTTCCTGGCGTTTATCCAGTCCTTCTTTATTTTGGAAAGGGGTCTCAAAACGCTGGCAGGCGGTGACCGTCATGCCCTCGATTTTCATTTCGGGTTTGACTTCCGGGGAACACATCAGCCGTGGCAGTTCCACACTGTGACTGGTGTCCAGACCGATGATTGCGATTTTGATCTGCTGCATGATTCAATTCCTTTTTTCTGGAGCTTGTAGTAGAGCTAAGTATTCTTGCCATTCAATGGGTAAAAGATATTTTTTCTGGGTATTGCAGGTTTTGCAACAGGCCACGATATTGCTTTTGCTGCTCATGCCACTGCGGATCACTGGAACGATATGGTCCATCGTCAGTTCCCGCGGTGGAAAACGTTTCTTGCAATAATGGCAAAGCCCGGTGCCGCGGAGGTTTTTCCACCATTGTGAATCCCGCAACAATTTGGCCTTTGCCTTTTCCCGCTTGATATGTTCTTCGCTGGCGGGAATGAAAAATTCGGGTTCAAAGAAGGATTCCGATGAGGCGGAGTGTTCAGGCATTTTTCGCCAGAGCCTTATGATAGATGGGGCCGATGTGCTGATTCAGCGGAAAGGAACTCTTCAGCCCGGCATACACGAAATCATGCGCGGTTTTGCAGGCCTGTAGGACGCTTTCGCCCTTGCCCAATTCTGCTGCTATACAGGCGGAGAAGGAGCAACCCGCCCCATGTGTCCAGCTGGTGCTGATGCGTTTTTCCCGGAACCAGGTGAATGTTTGTCCGTCATACAGCAAGTCCGCTGTCTGCTCGTCAAAGATACGTGCTACTTTGATGACAACGTTTTTACAGCCCAAGGCGTGGATGCGGCGGGCGGCTTCCTCGACTTCTTGTTCGCTTTTCAGCTCATCCATGCCGGCCAATTGGGCGGCTTCGAAAGTATTCGGGGTTACGACCTCTGCTATGGGTAGCAGGTGTTCGATCATGGCTTGGGTATTTTCAGGGAATAGGGGTTCGCTGGTGCCTTTGCAAACCATCACCGGATCAATCACCAGATGAGCAATCTTTGCAGCAGCGAGCAGTTTTCCCACTGTGCGGATAATTTCCACCGTCGGCAGCATCCCGGTTTTGGCGGCATCCGCCCCAATCCCCGGAAAAATCGTGCGAAACTGCGTTTTGATCATCTCCAGATCGACCGGCCATACCACATGATCCCAGTTCTCCGGACGCATCGCAACCAATACAGTCAGCACGCTCATGCCATAGACATCGCGTTCCTGAAAGGTCTTCAAATCCGCCTGTATCCCCGCACCACCACTGCAATCCGAACCCGCAATCGTTAATACTTTTTTCGGAGCCATGATCTTTCCTACGCTGTAATCCTGAAAAATTTCACCCACTGGCTCTACCAGACATCGGATTGGAGCCATAATTTCTTTAATATAATGTATTCTTAAAAGATTGTCAGCGCTTTGAACAAGAACAGCAACAAAGAGCCACGATTTGAGGGTATTTGGTCAGCCCCGGGAGGGAGGGCTGATTTCGTCTATAACTAGAATAGCCTTTAATACTGTAGCCCCAAAACCGCCTCATGGACACCCGGGCTGTGTCCGCCAAGTGCTTGGTGCGGAATTGCTGGTCGCAAGTGAGGAAATGGGTTTTATCTAGCGTTAGGATTTCTTTCCTCTAGCACTGTTGCGTAAGCGTGAGCTATGGAGCGCCGGCGTCCTCGCCGGCATCCCATATCGCGGTTCATTTTCGTCCCTTATACTGGCAATTCCAACTGGGACAATGGCATCATCGCCAGGCAGCTGACGCTATCGCCGGCGCCATAATAGACGTAAAGCTGATCCCCGATTGGCACCGCACCGCAGGCATAGACGCAGTTTCCGGTCATGCCTTTGGAAATTTCGTACTCTTCTTCAGGTTCAAGAATCGGTTCTTTTTGAATATGCAGTACTTTAGACGGGTCGTTAAGATCCAGCCAGAAAATTCCGAGGCGATAGACTTGGTTGTGATCTTTGCCATGAAAGAGGACCGCCCAGGCTTTTTTCGTGCGTATGGGGGGGACACAGACACCGAGTTTGATATCAGTCCAGGGAAGGATCTCATTGGTAAGGATCATCTTGGGGTTTTTCCAGTGGATTAAATCCTCACTCTCGGAAAGCCAGATGTTTGGAATGGGGCGATGCATCAAAATAAATTTGCCATGGATTTTTTCCGGGAACAAGGCACCGGTGCGCTGGGCTATTTCCTTCACCAGTAAACCATGCTTCTTAAAGCTTTTGAAATCTTTGGTCGACGCTAGAGCCAGGCGATCCCAGCAATGAGAGGTGATTGCATAAACGATATAAAAAGTGTCGCCGATTTTCGTGATTCGGGGGTCTTCAATCCCGGTGATGCCGAAAATCATTGGGTCTTCGCCTGTAAGGCCGAGTACAGGTTCGGCAAAACGCTCAAAATGGATTCCGTCCTCACTGACCGCATGCGCAATGGTTGCGACGCCAAATCGACTTTCAGGAGATTTTGGAGTTAGGCTGGCGGCGCGATAAAGCATGTGAACTCGCTGGTCAGGCCCAAGAGTCGCTCCTGGATTAAAGGAACCTCGTCCGTCCCAGTTCACTTCAGGACGCGGCAGAAGAATCGGATTATGTGGATATCGAGATAATTTTACTGTCATTAACTTCCTCAATCAGTTCTTTGGTTTGGTTAAGCTTGGATAGGGGGCTGTCCGGAATGGCAAGACCGGAAGACTTGTTGCATTGTAAAGATTCGGCCGAGTGGCAAACGAATGACTCCAGCAATAACGTACTGCAACAGGTTTGTTAACTTCGACTTGTCAACGGCTTTTGTATTGTTGGGATATGCATCGATATACTAATACACTAAATGTGTTTCTGGTGGTGTCAAGTTTATACCCCTAAAAAACAAAAAATCTGTGGTAATCTGCGAAATCTGCGGGTAAAATCTACCGGAAGACCTTTTGAGATGGGGTCTAAGATGCGAGTGTAATGACCCACTTTTGGGAATTGCATCCATTGATAAACAACAGTATATTTTGGCAACATTTTAACCCACCTAAAAGTCGGATGAGTCAACTTTTAATAACAATGTGTGTGGTGCCCGATTGCTGACGGTGGAAGATTTTAAGAATCCAACTGTTTTTTCGGATTATAGTAATGAATCGGTGGGTTTATGCTTTTTCCATGCCGGATAAAATCGGTAAAAAACGGGTGAAATTGATTGATTTTTGGACAGAGGAATTGCAGATGCAAAAGTTATGGTGTTGTTCCAGCGCTCGAGTCTGGGGCGAGAGTGCGATGTTTTTTGGCCAGGATGTGGTGAAACTGGCCTTTCCGGCAACCGAGATTTTGCGGGTCTATAATTCGCTGCTCGGGGTGGAATATCTGCCAGGGCGGGATTACCGGCATGAACCCGGGACTGCTTGCCTGGTTCGTCCAGCGGGATCGCAAATCCCTTTTCTGGCAAAAGAAAAGCAATTTCCAGCTGCGGAAAAATGCATTTTTTATCCAGCTCCAGGTCATAACGCGATTCCTCATGGAGTGGATGGCAGGGCTTTGATTTTTGATAATCAAGATTTTTTTGCCCGGCAGCAGATTGAAATTGATTATCAGGCAGAAAGAATTGATTTTCCGCTGGTCATCTCGCAGCAGGGGGATCGTTTGCTGCGCTGGCGGCAGAAGTTGTCCGGGGGGGTGCGTCCTCTCAAGCTGACTTTTCTGGGGGATAGTATTACATATGGATATAATGCCAGCAAAGTGATGGGATCGGCGCCTTGGCAGCCCTGCTATGCGGAACTTGTGCAGCAGGAATTACAACACGCTTACGGTGGAGAAATGGTTCTCTGCAACCGGGGTGTGAATGGCAGCGGCTGTCGCGCCGCACTAAAGGAAGCAGAGCAATGGCTTCCGGATTGTCCAGACTTATTGGTAATAGCTTATGGGATGAATGATTTGACCAGTATGACCCCAGAACAATATGCGGATACAATCCGGGAAATTATGACCCTGGCCAGAAAAAATCATGCTGATAGTGAATATTTGCTGGTTTCCCCAATGTCAGGGAATCCCCTGTGGCTCCCAACCCCGCCGGAACAGACCGCGGCTTTCGCAAAGGCTTTGCGGGAAATCGTTGCGGAAACTCCGGATGCCGCGCTGGCGGATGTGCAGTCCTTCTGGACAGAATTTATGCAGCGAAAAAACTTTTATGATCTGACCGGAAATGGGGTGAATCATCCGAACGATTATGGTCATCGAATTTATGCCAGTGTACTGCTCCGCGTGCTGGGTGGGGTCTAGTATACAATAATAGGCAGCTTTTTATGGTACCCTTGGATGACAAATTTGGTGCCAATTTGACTTGTCATTGACACACAGCTATCCCACAGAGTGATAGTTTACCCCCAAACCCAGGACTGGATCGGCAGCTTTATTATCAACTTTTGTGGAAATTTCAGCGAGTGCCTTGAAAGCATGGTTTTTATAGCCCCAAAGGGGCGACCTAAGACAGCCCAGGGCAACGCCCTGGGTTGTCGAACCCACGATCCCTGAGCCCTGAAAGGGCGACCTAAGCAAGGCCCTGGGTTGTCTGATCGCGCTGATCTCTACGCCTACCTTGGCCGCCGTTGTAGTTCAGGCTGAGTATTTCCAGTAGGTGTTATGGAGTGCAACGGTTTGCCGAAGTTTCCAAAGCGGGAGCTGGCGCTCCCGCACTCCATATAGGTTCATCGACGGATAGGCTTTTGGGTGAAAGATAGGATTTCTATATATTCTTAATAATAAACAAATTAAGTGATTTTTCCTAAACCGTGTATGGCTGATCCGGAATCTTCTGATGTGGCGTCCTCCGAGCCGGGGGATCACACTCGACAAAATATCCACAACAAGTTGGAAATAAACAGAATGAAGACTATGAAATCATACACAAAAGAGGGATAAAAGTTGACAATCTGCGAAATCACCGGATGAATTGTTTAGGTTGTGGGCGGTAGTCCACTCCGTGTTTTCCATGCTTAAAAAATCTTCTTTTAAGCACAGAAGGTTTACGGCACTTGACGGATTTGTC